>UROG01000040.1 GCA_900549485.1 uncultured Eubacteriales bacterium | reverse complement strand
AACCCCCGACCTGCTGATTACAAATCAGCTGCTCTACCAACTGAGCTACACCAGCATCTCACCGGCTTGACTATAATAGCAGAACGGCAGTTGTTTGTCAACACTTTTTTGACTTTTTTCCCGAACCTGAATTTTATTCTTTAAAAGGCGGAAGCGCCGGAAAAACTTTTCCGAACCTGCGGTAAACAGGGGCTCAGCTTGTCAAAAAAGTCCTGTAAGGACTTTTTTGACCGCGCTTTCCGCCGAGCATTTTGAACGTGTTCAAAATGCTGTTGCCGAGAGCCTTGATATATCAAGGCTCCCGACGGCGGTTTATCCGATTTGAGGCGGACCTTGCCCCTCAAGCTCCCACCGCTGTTCTGTTATCTGACTTTAAAACATAGTTTTTTGACAGTCTGAGGGACTGTTATATGGGGAAAAAGGGGTGTATAATCAAAAGGAATCAACAGACGGGGGAGCAGGAAAATGCATTTTGTAAATGCGAAGGGAATACTCTCTTCACGCGGCGGCATGAATATTTACCGCGGATGCAGCCACGGCTGCATTTACTGCGACAGCCGCAGCCGCTGCTACGCAATGGAGCACGCGTTTGAAGACATAGAAGTAAAGCAAAATGCGCCGGAGCTGCTGGAAGAGGAGCTTCGCTCAAAACGGAAAAGGTGCATGATAGGCACCGGCTCAATGTCAGACCCGTATCTGCCTGCGGAAAAAGAGCTGAAGCTTACAAGGCGATGTCTCGAAATAATCGACAGATATGCTTTCGGCGCGGCGCTGCTGACAAAATCGACCCTCGTTCTGAGGGACCTTGAGCTGCTCAAATCGATCAACGAAAAGTCAAAATGCGTCGTACAGATGACGCTTACGACGGCAGATGATGAGCTGTGCAGGATCGTTGAGCCGAATGTGGCGGTGACGTCGGAGAGGGTCAATGCCCTGAAAGTTTTTGCGGAGAACGGAATACCGACGGTCGTCTGGATGTGTCCGATATTGCCTTATATCAACGACACTGAGGAGAATATCCTGCGCCTTGTCGAAATGTGCGCCGATGCGAAGGTTCATGGGATAATAAACTTCGGTATGGGTATGACGCTCAGGGACGGAAGCCGCGAATACTATTACAGGCAGCTTGACAGGTCATTTCCGGGATTGAAGGAGAAATACATAAGAAGCTACGGCGAAAGCTATGAGCTTGCGAGCGTGAACGCCGGCACTCTTACGGCGGTTTTCAAGGAAGCGTGCGGAAAGGACAATATAATAACGGACATAAAGCAATGCTTTGATTTTCTATACGATTTTCCGGCTGATAACGATCAGATGTCTTTTTTCTGAAAAATGCGCAATTATTAACAAATCGCTGTTGACAAATAAAACGTTGGATAATAAGATAAATGTAATGGGCAATGCCCGACGAAAAAATTTCAGGAGGATGACATATGGCAGTATTCAAAGAAACCCTCGGCAAAGATTTTCTTGAGAAGTACAACGGGGTCGAGCTTTTTAAAGAGTTTACGCCCAAAATCGCAAAGCTTCCGGGACTTATGTACAGACCGTATTACAATAAGAAGGCCGGGGATGTTGTCGATGTGGCGATAAAGCTTGGCCGCTGCACCAAAGAGGAAGCCGAAGCGCTTGAAAAAGCCTTCAACGAACGCTACGCGGATAAATAAATACAAAAAAACGCTCAGAGCCGTCTCGGACTCTGAGCGTTTTTATGTATTTATTTATCAGTGCATGACCGCCTGTTTTCTGGATTCCGTGACAATGTCGCCGACGCCGTTAAGCACGATCGAGGGACGGTAGGCGTAGTGATCCAGCGTCTCAGGAGTAGAAATGCCCGACATTACAAGAACCGTGGACATACCCGCCTCAAGACCGGATATGACGTCGGTATCCATCCTGTCGCCCACCATTACCGCTTCGGCGGAGTGGCAGCCCAGAATTTTAAGACCGGTGCGCATCATGAGCGGATTGGGCTTGCCGCAGTAGTATGCTTCCTTGCCGGTAGCCATCTCGATAGGAGCGACGAGTGCGCGGCAGGCGGGGGCGATGCCATGCTCGATAGGACCGGAAACATCGGAATTTGCCCCGATGAGCTTTGCGCCCTTGAGAACAAGGTTTGTCGCCTTTGTAAGGGAGTCGAGCGAATACGCCTTGCCCTCGCCGATGATAACGTAATCGGGATCGACCTCGTTCATGGTAACGCCGACGTCGTAAAGGGCGTTGAGCAGTCCCGCCTCGCCTATGACATAGGCGGAGCAGCCGGGCGCCTGATCCTTTATAAAAGCGGCGGTTGCAAGCGCGCTTGTGTAGAAATGCTCCTCCGGAACGTCAAGCCCGAGGCGCGAAAGCTTCTGCTGAAGCTCCTTGCGGGTGCAGCCGCTGTTGTTTGTCAGGAAAAGATATTCCTTCTTTTCGTCCTTGAGCCACTGTATAAATTCGGGTACACCGGGCAAAATCTGGTTGCCGTGGTATATAACACCGTCCATATCGCATATAAAGCCTTTTTTCTCATTAAAATTAAGCATTTTATTCCTCCTTTTGCTGTAATTACTCTCTCCCGTGAAATGACAGCCGTCAGTCGGCCTTGTCTGTTTTATCCTTGAGTGCAATAAGCTCAGCCGGGGAGAAGCTGTACTTTTTGTCGCAGAACTGGCAGGAGACTTCGATATCCCTGCCCTCTGCTATAAGCTCCTCAAGCTCGGATCTTTCGATACATCCAAGCGCCTGCTCCACACGCTCCTTTGAGCATGGGCAGCGGTAGCCGATCTCCGTCTCGCCGACTATGTGATGCTCAAGCCCCTTCAATACCTGCGCGAAAAGAGCCTCCGCCCCGTCCTCGCTGAGAACGGTCGTAAGCTGATCCATCATAAAGATGTTTTCCTCCAGTGTGTCGATGAGCTTTTCGTCCGCACCGGGCATGAGCTGGACGATAAAGCCGCCGGCGGCTTTTATCGAGCGGTCGGTATCCACCAATACGCCCAAGGCGCAGGCGGAAGGCACCTGCTCACTCTCAAGCAGATAGGAAGTGATATCCTCCGCAATCTCGCCGCTGACAAGCTCAACCGAACCGATGTACGGCTCTTTAAGACCTATATCACGGCTGACGGTGAGTGTTCCGCTGCGTCCTACCGCGCCGCCTACGTCAAGCTTACCGTCGCTTCTGAGCGGAAGATCGACGAGGGCATTGCCGACATAGCCGCGGACATAGCCCTTGGAATCCGACACGGCGACAATGCTGCCTATCGGACCGCCGCCGTTGACGCGGATCGTGAGTGAAGCGTTTTCCTCCTTCATCATTTCACCCATGAGCGACGCGGCGCACAATGTACGCCCGAGAGCGGCGCAGGCGGTAGGGGAGCAGCCGTGTATCTGACGCGCTGTCTCTACCGTGCCGCGTGCGTCTATTACAGCCATTTTTATGTAACCGTCGCCGGCAGTGGCTCTGATTATTCTATCCATTATATAACCTCTTTTATGATAATTATCAGTTCCGGCGCCGCGGCCTGAAACGCGTCCGGTGCGCCGGAGAATTTTGCACACGAAAACTGTGCCGTTGTTAAAACATTTTCAATGTTTTTAACGGATTTTAGTATAACACATCCCAATACCGGCTTTCAAGCCGTGAATATGTAAAATTTCCTTGGCGTCTGAAAAGAAAATGTAAAAATTACTTTGAGTTATTCATATATAATTTGCAAATAAATTTATATATAACTGTTGACAAAATAATTCCGGTGTGCTATATTATACTCAAAGAAAAGAACAGGCGGGCGTGAAGCGAGGCTTTGCGGCTGCTTTGAGAGAGGGATGGTCGGAAGATGAAAAAGACATTATACAGCCTCATGCTCAATGACGAGGTGGTGCGTGAGGTGGACGCAATGGCGCATAGCCTCGGCACGAACAGGTCAAATCTTATCAATCAGATTTTGGCAGAGTACGTGAACTATGAAACGCCGGAGCGCAGAATAAACAACGTGCTTTCCGCTATTGAGCAGCTTATGGCGCCGTCGAGGGAGCTTGTGCCGTTCTTCGCACCGAATACGCTTTCGCTGTCGCTGAAAAGCTCGCTGCAATACAAATACCGCCCCACGGTGAAATATGAGGTGGAGCTGTTCAAGAGCGGGGGCGAATCGATCGGCGAGCTGTCGGTGATGTTCCGTACCCAATCGGCAGCGCTTATCTCGTCGATAACCGATTTCTTCCGCCTGTGGAAGAGCATAGAGGATGCGCATCTCCGCAGCGCGACCGGTGCGCATATCGACTATGCCCTGTATGACGGCAAGTTTGTACGCAGTATCGCCGTTCCCGATAAGGACTGCACGGCGGAGCAGCTTGCAGGCGCGCTGAGCGAGTATATCAAGCTTTTTGACAAGCTTCTGAAAGGGTATCTTACCGGACGCTATGATGCCCACAATGTCGAGGCTGCTTACTATTCGCATATGATAAATGCACCCGTCCATATTTGATATCTATCCAATCGATATCTATCCAATCTCCGATTATAAAAGGAGCGTGATCTTATGAACGCAAAGAATTTTACACAGAAGACACTTGAAGCGGTGCAGACCGCGCAGGCAATGGCACAGGAAAACCGCAATAATTATATTATGCCTGAGCATCTGCTCTATGCCCTTGTCGATCAGGATGGAGGGCTTATCCCGTCGCTCTTTGAGAAGATGGGCGTTGACTGCAACGGCATCATCTCCGAGCTTGACACCGCGATATCCGCTCTGCCCAAGGTAGGCGAAGGGGCAGAGGTTTATCTGTCGCAGGAGGCGAACCGCGTTCTTCAGGCCGCAGAGAAGGCGGCAAAGTCCATGGGGGACGAATATGTCTCCGTTGAGCATGTGATGATAGGCATATTTGCCGCGGCGACTCCGGCTATCAAGCGGATTTTCGCCGACCACGGCATAACGAAAAATGCATTCACGGCGGAGCTTTCCAAGGTGAAAACCTCCCCTGTGACGGGCGATAATCCCGAGAGTACGTATGACGCGCTGAATAAGTACGGCACCGACCTTGTAAAGCGCGCCCGTGAAAATGAGCTTGACCCCGTTATCGGGCGTGATACCGAGATAAGAAACGTGATACGTATCCTTTCGCGTAAGACCAAGAATAACCCGGTGCTTATAGGCGAACCGGGCGTGGGCAAAACTGCAATAGCCGAAGGACTTGCACAGCGTATCGTGCGCGGCGACGTGCCTGAGGGACTTAAGGACAAGACGATTTTCTCCCTTGATATGGGCGCACTTATTGCGGGCGCAAAATACAGGGGCGAGTTTGAGGAACGTCTCAAGGCAGTGCTTGAAGAGATACGCCGCAGTGAAGGTCAGATACTCCTCTTTATTGATGAGCTTCATACCATAGTCGGCGCGGGCAAGACCGAGGGCAGCATGGACGCGGGCAACCTCCTCAAGCCTATGCTTGCAAGGGGCGAGCTGCACTGCATCGGCGCCACAACTCTTGACGAGTACAGAAAGTATATAGAAAAGGACGCCGCGCTTGAACGCCGTTTCCAGCCTGTGCAGGTGGATGAACCGTCGGTTGAGGATACGATATCCATCCTCCGCGGTCTCAAGGAGCGCTATGAGGTATACCACGGCGTGCGTATCCACGACAGTGCGCTTGTGGCGGCGGCAACGCTTTCAAACCGCTATATCACCGACAGGTTCCTGCCGGACAAGGCGATAGACCTTGTGGATGAGGCCTGCGCTCTTATAAGAACCGAGATCGACTCGATGCCGGCGGAGCTGGACGATGTGCGCCGTAAGATAATGCAGCTTGAGATCGAGGAAATGGCTCTCAAGAAAGAGGACGACCGGCTGAGCGTCGAGCGTCTTGCAAAGCTGAGAGAGGAGCTTGCAAATCTCAAGGACACCTTCAACGAGATGAAATCGCGTTGGGAGAGCGAGAAGAGCAGCGTGGATGAGGTGAAGAACCTCAAATCCCAGATCGAGCAGATGCACGCCGATATTGAGAACGCACAGCTTCGTTACGAGTACGAAACGGCAGCAAAGCTCAAGTATTCCGATCTGCCCGCGCTTGAAAAGAAGCTTGAAGAGGCGGAGAAGCGTTCGGAAAACAGCAAGGCGAACACCATGGTTCACGACACTGTGACGGAGGAAGAAATTTCCGGTATCGTCGCAAAGTGGACGGGCATCCCCGTGTCGAAGCTCATGGAGGGCGAGCGGGAGAAGATACTGCATCTTGACGAGTTCCTTCATAAGCGCGTTATCGGTCAGGATGAGGCTGTGCAGAAGGTAACGGAGGCCATACTCCGCTCCCGTGCGGGCATATCCGACCCCAACAGACCTATCGGTTCATTCCTGTTCCTCGGTCCTACGGGCGTCGGCAAGACGGAGCTTGCAAAGTCGCTTGCGGAATGTCTCTTTGATGATGAGCATAACATCGTGCGTATTGATATGACCGAGTATATGGAGAAATTCTCCGTGTCGCGTCTTATCGGCGCGCCTCCCGGATACGTGGGCTACGACGAGGGCGGTCAGCTTACCGAAGCCGTCCGCCGCAAGCCGTACAGCGTGGTGCTGTTCGATGAGATAGAAAAGGCGCATCCGGATGTGTTCAACATTCTTCTCCAGATCCTTGACGACGGGCGTATTACAGACTCTCAGGGCAGAACGGTGGATTTCAAGAACACCATCATTATCCTTACGTCCAACCTTGGCAGCCAGCACCTGCTTGAGGGTATCGAGCCGGACGGCAGCATATCGCAGGAGGCTCAGGACGCGGTGATGCAGGAGCTGAAAATGTCCTTCCGTCCGGAGTTCCTCAACCGTCTTGATGAGACTATCATGTTCAGACCTCTGACCAGAGACAATCTCAACGGCATAATCGACATCATGGTCGATTCCTTGCGCAAGCGTCTTGAGGATAAGTCGCTCGGTCTGTATATCACGGATGCCGCAAAGCAGTTCATCATTGACCATGGATTTGACCCGCTTTACGGTGCAAGACCTCTGCGCCGTTATCTCCAGAGCAGCGTAGAAACCCTCATTGCCCGCACCATACTCAAGGGCGATGTGGACGCCGGCGTTACCCTCACGATAGATGTGCGCGACGGCGCGCTCGTGTGCGAGTAAAACCGATAATTGAGCTATAAACGAATACCGTCTGCCGGAAGTAAAAACCGGCAGACGGTATTTTTTTGCTATGTATCACAGCTTTGGATCACATTGCGTTGTCGTAATCGAGCTTCTTTTTAAGCACGTCCTGATTTTTCGCGGGGGAGCTGCGTCCGGCAAGATCGGGCATACGGTGCTCAAGCGCGGCAAGGGATATCTCTATATCCTCCTCCGCCTCGAGCGGAGAGCCTGCGCCGACGGTTATCATGTCGCAGGGACGTATCACGTTCCAGTTGAACGTCAGCCCCACAAAGGGAGTGGTTCTGCCCGCCGCCATTGCCTTTATGGTCATAACGGGATGCTTGGCGCTGTGTATTATCTTCGCCACGTTTTCTATTTCCACCTGCATCATAAAGCCCATGCAGTTGAATATCTGTATATACGTCTCCACGTCGTAGCCGTTTGCGTCGCAGTAAAGAATGACCTCCGGCATATGCGCCCCGCATCCCGGCTTCATGCCAGCGTCGCGTATCATGCTCAGATAATCCGGAAGTCTGACTATCTCGCGCCTGTTCTTGTTTACCAGCTGCTCCACGCTCACATGGTGTACAAGACAGAATTCGGAGCCTATCTCCGCACTGTGCCTGATGAGCCTTTCCGTCTCACGCCTTGCCTCGGCGCTGTCGTCTACGTTGAGAACTGGCGTATCGACTATGTGTATCTTTTTGCCGTCCTTGTCCTCGGCGTACCTGATCCCCGCCTGCAAAAGCTCATGATCGCTGACGGGCGCCATAATGGCGTCCACCCCGTGCTCAAGATATGTATGCAGAACGGGATAAAAATCCTCCGGCCGCCGGTACTTTTCCTTTATGCCGGCGTCTGCCGCGGCGCCTGTATGGCTCCAGCCGAGGAGCCAGTTTGTGCCGATTATCATGCGCGGCATTGATATACCGCCGACTGTTGTTCTCGGAAACTGCTGCATTGTTCTTACCTCCGCAATATATTTAAAAATCTTATCGGATACCACGGACAAGCTCCGCCGCGCCGATGATGCCGAAGTCCTGCTTAAGAGCGGCAAAGCGAAATTCCACAGGCTGCGGAATATGGTTGTAACGGTCAAACTCCTCCCTGACGAGGTCAAAGAGCATCGGACCGAAGTTTACAAGCCCGCCGCCGAAAACGAAAAGGTTGACGTTCAGAAGCTGGTATATGTTGAAAACGCAGACCGCAAGGTAGTGCGCCGTCTGCCTGAGCACGTCCAGCGCCAGCGCGTCGCCCGCCTGACAGGCGCGGTAAAGCTCCACGCAGTCAAGACTGTCGCTCAGCTCCATGCACGTTTCGCGCCCCTGAGCCATGCGGCGGACGTGCTTCGGAATATAGCGGCCGGACGCCCACGACATGAAGCAGCCGGAGTTGCGGCAGCCGCAGTCTTCACCGGCGTCGGGGGTTATCAGCATATGCCCGCATTCGCCCGCCCAGCCGTAGCTTCCGCGAAACAGCTCACCGTTGAGGATCAGCCCGCTTCCGATGCCGGTGCTGGTTGCGACATAGACCATATGCCGGCTGCCCTTGCCCGCACCGTACCTATGCTCTGCAAGCGCGGCGGCATTGCTGTCGTTGTCCAGCACAATGGGGGTGTGAAGCCGCGCCTGCAAATAATCACGCATGGCGAAATCGCGGATGTTCACCATTGCCGAGGTCATGCAGACATAGCCCTCGTCGAAAAGAATAAAGGATGGCATACAAATGCCGATACCCTGAAGCTCGCTGACGGCTATATTGTTGCCGCTGAGCATCTTGCTGACGCTGTCGATCAACAGATCGCAGAATGCAGGGCCGTCGGCCTCGATAGGCGTCGGATGCTGAAAACGGTCGATCAGACTGCCGCTTTCATCGAACAGACCGTAGGCGACCTTCGTGCCGCCTGCATCAATTCCCATACGATACCGCATAGTGTTCTACCTCCGCGCTTATAAAACGTTTTATTCTATATTTTATTCTACCAAAGCCCTTATCGCCTGTCAATGATATTTACGAATGAAAGCGGATTTGATTTTGAACATAAACGCATACTTGCAGTGGGAAATACAGAATTTGCTGTTGACAGCAAGAGAAAATAATGATAGCATAAACTTACGAATGAAAGCGATTCAGTTACGAATGATTTTCGGAGGTGCTTATGAACAACACGGAACACTTTGGCTCACTGACTGACAGGATGAAGGCATTCCGCGAGGAGGTGCTGAACGAAAAGCCGTATGTTGACGCGGAGCGCGCCATTCTTGCAACGCAGGCATATAAAGAGAATCTCAATCAGCCGCGTGTAATGGCGAGGGCGCTGATGCTCAAAAAAATCCTTGAGAATATGAGCATATATATTGAGGACAAAACGCTTCTTGCAGGCAATCAGGCGACAAAAAACGTCAACGCGCCCATATTCCCGGAATACACGATGGGCTTTGTGATGAGGGAGCTTGATCTCTTTGAAAAAAGAGACGGCGACGTTTTCTATATAACCGAGGAGACAAAGCGGCAGCTTCTGGAGATCGCCCCGTTCTGGGAAAATAACACGCTGCGCGACAGGGGCGAGGCGATCATGCCGGAGGAGGTCAGCGTTTTCATGGAGACGGGCGTCTTCGGCATGGAGGGCAAGCTCAACGCAGGGGACGCGCATCTTTCGGTCAACTATCAGCGTATGCTCAGGGAGGGGCTTTGCGGCTACGAAAAGCGCACAAAAGACTGCCTTGCCGCGCTTGATCTGACAGACCCTGACAGCGTGGATAAGCACGTTTTCTATAAAGCCGTGCTTGTCGTCATTGAGGCCGTCCGCACGTTTGCCATGCGTTACAGCGCCCTTGCCGCGTCTCTTGCGGAAAAAGAGCGCGATCCCGCCAGAAAGAGTGAGCTTACGGAGATGAGCCGCATATGCGCAAAGGTTCCGTATCAACCGGCGGATACATTCCGTGAGGCGGTGCAGGCTGTATGGTTCATCCAGCTCATTTTGCAGATAGAATCCAACGGACATTCGCTCAGCTACGGTCGTTTTGACCAATATATGTATCCTTATTATATAAATGACCTGCACTCCGGCAGACTGACGGAGGAGGACGCGCTTGAGCTGCTTACCTGCCTGTGGATAAAAACTCTTACCGTCAATAAGCTTCGTTCTCAGGAGCATACGCTTTCCTCTGCCGGTTCGCCGATGTATCAGAATGTCACCATAGGCGGACAGACGCCGGATAAGAAGGACGCTGTCAATGAGCTGAGCTTTGCGGTGCTTGAATCCGTGGCGCAGACCCGCCTTACCCAGCCGAATCTGACGGTGCGCTATCACAGAAATCTCAACAAAAAGTTTTTTGACGAGTGCATTGAGGTTATGCGCCTCGGCTTCGGTATGCCTGCACTCAATAACGACGAGATCATCATTCCGTCGTTTATCAATTGGGGCGTTTCCGAAGAGGACGCGTATAATTACAGCGCCATAGGCTGTGTGGAGACTGCCGTGCCCGGCAAATGGGGCTACCGCTGCACCGGAATGTCGTATATCAATTTCCCGCGGCTGCTGCTGTGCGTGATGAACGACGGGGTCGATCTGACCACCGGCAAGCGTTTTGTAAAGGGTTATGGCCGCTTTGAGGATATGCGCTCCTATGACGAGCTTATGGCGGCATGGGATAAGTCCCTGCGCGAAATGACCCGTTACAGCGTTATTGTGGAGAATTTTATTGATAAGGCGTCCGAGCGGGACGTACCGGATATCCTGTGCTCAGCCCTGACCGACGACTGCATCGCCAGAGGAAAAACAATCAAGGAGGGCGGCGCGGTATATGATTTTATTTCCGGTCTTCAGGTCGGTATTGCGAATATGGCGGATTGCCTGTCGGCTATAAAAAAGCTTGTTTTTGATGAGCAGAAGATCAGCAAAACGCAGCTCTGGAATGCGATCCTTGATGATTTCCAATCCCCTGAAAACAAAAAAATTCAGGAGATGCTCATAAACGACGCGCCCAAGTACGGCAACGACAACGACGAAGCAGATATGCTTATCGTGCAGGCATATGATCCGTATATTGACGAGATAAGAAAGTATCCCAATACCCGCCATATGAGAGGACCTATCGGTGGTATCCGCTACGCGGGCACATCCTCGATCAGCGCGAATGTCGGGCAGGGGATGGGGACGATGGCGACGCCCGACGGCAGGCATGCCTTTGAGCCGCTTGCCGAGGGGTGCAGCCCCGCGCACAACGCGGACAAGAACGGTCCTACCGCCGTGTTCAAATCCGTCTCCAAGCTGCGTACAGATAAGATCACGGGCGGCGTGCTGCTCAATCAGAAGATGACGCCGCAGATGCTCTCCTCCGCAGAGAACCGGGAGAAGCTTGAAATGCTGATACGCACGTTTTTCAACACTCTGCACGGATATCATGTGCAGTACAATATCGTATCCCGCGAAACGCTCATTGATGCACAGCTCCATCCGGAAGCGCATAAGGATCTTATCGTCCGCGTCGCCGGATACAGCGCCTTCTTCAACGTGCTGTCCAGAAAAACGCAGGATGATATAATCGCAAGAACAGAGCAGTCTCTGTAAAAATGAAGAGCTTTATTCTCTTAAAGTACCTAAAATAAATGTGCTTATAACTTATGAGACTGTCAAAAAAGTCCTGATAATATGAAGAATACATATTATCAGGACTTTTTGCTGTGATTTGATGTAAATTTTTCAGAATTCCGATTTCACGACGGAAAAATGCGCTTCTTTGAGCAGCTGAACATAATCTCCGTCAAAGTGCATCAGAACACGTTTTTGCGGGCGTTTTCAGGAATCAGCATCATAAGATCCTTGTAATAACAGTGGGAAGCCGATTTATGGCTTGCAGTATCCTGATAGATGCGCTCTATTTTGCCGCCGAGAAATTCCGACAGGATCTCCGGAGGGACTGTCGAGGAGTCTCCGCTGAAATATATTCTGCTGTCTCCGCTGCTTGAAACGTATACCGATACACGCTATTTTACGGTTTTTCCGTGGTTTCCGACTGCAAAAAAGAATTTTGAGCTAAGCTCACGCGGGCTTTATAAAAACGATAAGTATACAATGTCGCAGGTCGAGTTTGCGGTGGGAACGGCCATAAGAAACGTCCTGTCCAATATAATGAGCGTTGAAGACGCATACGATTTTATAAAGCCGTATTTGACACCTGCCGGTGAATAAAGCGGCGTTGACCGCGAAAAGCGAAAAAAGTCCTGACGGCGTGCGATCTGAAGCACCGTCAGGACTTTTTGCATATTGAATTTCTTAAATTCCGAACTGTGCGCGTACTTTACCGCAGATAGCCGCCGCCTGCGCCGGGTCGGTTCCGGGCATCTCGCAGAATATTCTCAGCAGAGGCTCGGTGCCGGAAAAGCGGATGAGCAGCCAGCCGGTATTTTCAAAATACACCTTGCAGCCGTCAAGATAGGAGATACGTGCAATTTTTTCGTCAAATGCGGGCAGCTCATGCTCCTCATAAATGCGGTGCATAAGCTCTGCACGGCGTTCGGTGGGAAAGGCGATATTGCGCACCTCGGTGTGATAGCGGCCGAACCTGTCGTATATCTCTTCCGTAAGCTCGGACATTCTTTTGCCGGTCTTGGCGATGACCTCGACAAGAAGCGCGCTTGCGTATATCGCGTCCTTACCGTTGATGTGTCCCATGACCGTCAGACCGCCGGAGCTTTCGCCGCCGAGATAAGCGCCTGTTTCACGCATCTTTGCGGAAATATGCTTGAAGCCGACCGGCACTTCGTAGCAGGTTTCGCCGTAGGCGGCTGCAATGCGCTCCAAAAGATAAGTCGTTGCGAGATTCTTGACGACAGGCGTGCGCATTTTTTTGTACTCGAGGAAGTAGTAATAGAGAATGCACAGTATGCTGTTCGCATCGACATAGCGTCCCTTGTCGTCTATCAGACCTATTCTGTCGGCGTCACCGTCGGTTGCTATGCCGAGGTCAAACCCGTAATCGGTGACGTAGTTTTGCAGGGATTTGACCGTGGATTCATCCGGCGCGGGCATTTTGCCGGCGAAAAGCGTGTCATGCTCGGCGTGGAGCATCTCAAGCTCACAGCGGGCGGTAGAGAAAATGGTGTTGAGCGAACGCATGGATACGCCGTAGAGCGGGTCTATCGCAATGCGCAGATTCGCGTTGCGTATGGCCTGCATATCTATTTTTGAAATTACATTGTCCAGATATTCGTTGAGCGGGTTGAAAAAGGTGATAAGCCCATCTGCCTGCAATTCCTTGGCCGTGCGCACGGGGGCGGTGGTGTCGTTCTTTTCAAGACGTGCGATTATTTTTTCAAGCTCGCCGGTCACTTCTTCGTTTGCGTCGCGCCCGCCCTCCGTCACTATTTTTATGCCGTTATAAAGCGACGGGTTATGGCTTGCGGTTATCATCATGCCGTATTTGAGATCATGCGCCATGACGTAGTACATTACAAGCGGCGTCGGAGAGGAGCGCTCGACAAGCATGGCGCGGATGCCGTTGCTTGCAATGACCTCGCCCGCCCAGACCATGGCCTCTTTGGAAAGAAAGCGGCGGTCATATCCAATGACGACTGGCGTGCTTTCCTGATGCTCTTCCAATATTTTTACGGCGACGGCTTTTGCGACAAGCTGAATATTGCTCTTGGTAAATTCATCGCCTATTATTGCGCGCCATCCGCCGGTTCCGAAATGCAGCATTATCTTATCCTCCGTGTGTTCTTGTCGGTTGATGGTATTAAGTATACTCATCATAGCGCAGAATATCAAGATATCAGACAAAAAAACTGCATCCGGAAGTGATCCGGATGCAGTCGGGACTGTAAAAAGTCCCGCAGAGCTTTTACGGCTTATGTCAGCCGTTGATTATGTTTATGCGGCCCTGACCGTAGAGATCGGCGTATTCCGCGCCGACAACGCCGCCGAGATATTCTGTGATGTACTTTATAAGCACCTGATTGTCAAGAAGAACGCTGTCCTGAAGCAGAACATTGTCCGCGAACATGTTTATGCCGTCGCCGCTCTCCTTGAGCATATAGTTGTGGGAAGCGAGAGTGTATGTTGCGTCGGGATCGATCGGGGCGTCGCCGACCTTCACGTTCTTGATCCTTCTATCGCCGGAGACTTCGACGAAAAGACCCTTGTCGTCGGTAACGACCGTCGGTTCGACAGACATATCAATGTCAAAGCTGATGCCGGAAACCTGAAGGAAACCGCCGTTTTCGGACGGGAGCTTTCTTGCGCTCATCTCAAGCGCGTCAAGGATCTCCTGACCGGTTGCCTCGACGACGCACATGGCGTTGCCGAAGGGGTGTACGCTGATTATCTGTTCATAGGTGATATCGCCTGCGGGTATGGAGGTGCGTATGCCGCCGCCGTTGACGAAGGAGATGTCTGCGCCGCTTATTGCGCGGTACGCGTCTGCGCACAGGTCGCCGAGATTGGTCTCCTGGCTGCGGACGATACGCAGCGGCTTGCCCTCGGAATCGGTAAGGGTGGGATCGACGATGGTAAGGTCAACGTCGGTCTTTGCAACTACGGTCTGTGCAAGCTCGGCATACTCTTCCTTGATGCCCGCGACGAACGCCGCCATAGCGTCATCCTGGAAGATCACTTCATGGTGAAGCTCTGTCGTAAAGTCAATGCCGTCCTCGGTGTCAACAATGGTGAGCGAACCGAGGTTTTCAAGCTTGGTGCCGGTGGAGGAGAGAAGAACTTCCTCGCCGTCCTTGTTCAGAACGATCTCACCTGCCCATACGCTGTGGGAGTGGCCGTCAAGAACAGCGTCGATGCCGTTGGTGTTCTCGATGAGATCGGAGGCGGAGTAAGGCGCGCTTTCAAGATTGGTGCCGAGATGGGACAGGACGATAACTATATCCGCGCCCTCGGCCGCCGCACTGTCAACAGCGGACTGTATCGCGGCATAGAAGTCGCTTCCGTCGCCGCCTTCGCAGAAGCCGTAAATGAAGTTTCCGTTTTCATCCTGAAAATATGCGGGTGAGGAGCTGGTAAAGGTCTCGGGAGTAGCGGCGCCGACAAACGCTATTTTGTGACCGCCTGCTTCAACGATGGTGTAAGCGTCAACAACGAGATTGCCGTCCTTGTCAACAAAGTTTGCCGCGACATAATCGTAATCGGCAAGCTCCGAAAGCTCCATGAAGCGGTCCATGCCGTAGTCAAATTCATGGTTGCCGACAGCGGCGGCGGCATAGCCAAGCTCGTTCATGATCTCAACGATGTATTCGCCTTTGGAAAGAGTGCCGATGGTAGCGCCCTGTACGGCGTCGCCGGAATCTACAAGAACAACCTCATAACCGGCTTTTTCATAGGCGTTCTTATAAGCCGCAACGCCAGCGTAGCCGATGTTGTCGTCAACAGCGCAGTGTACGTCATTGGTGTAAAGGACAACGATACCTTTGCTTTCGTCGGGTTCGGCCGCTTCCGCTGCGGTGAAGCCTGCGAGCACAAGCATGAGTGCGAGTAGGATTGCCAACAGTCGTTTCATTTTGTCTTCTCCTTTTAATGTTTTTTATTTCAAGCCCTTCCGGGCATGGAAAACAAATCGGGCAAAGGCAAGCTGTATCTTCTGCTGGCAGTATACCATATGTCGGAGAGGTATGCCACAGTTCTTTGCGTTTTTTAAAATATTTTTTTGACGATGCGTAATTTGCATTCTGCCGCCGCAGTGTGCTATAGTATACATCGCACGTGCCGGATACGGCGGTGCGGATAAAACATTACGGAGAGTAATCAGCGTGAAAATAAGAGAATATACCGAAAAAGACATACCGGCAATGCTACGCATCTGGAACGAGGTCGTGGAGGACGGGATAGCCTTCCCGCAGGAAAGGCTTTTATGAGCGCTGCGGTTTTGTCGAAAACCCGTATCATCATATCCACCCGCCTTATCACAGGGGAAATTCGGGGCATGAACTTGTCGTTATGAGCCGTCCGAAAGGGTTGACGCAGAGCGAGTATGAAATGTTTGCACAATGTCTGCGCGGTACGATAATGAAAAATGCATATCTGTAAGGAATAATATACGCAAAATCGTATAAAATAGCTCTATTCTTTAATAAGAAGGAGCGAAAATATGATCGAACAGGATACCGTGAAGCTGCTGAGAGAATGTGATTCGGGCGTTAAAATGGGCGTTTCGTCTATCGAAGAGGTAATTGACAGGGTACACAGTCCCACGTTCAGGCAGTATCTGACGGACTGCAAAAAGAAGCACGAGAAGCTGAACGATGAGATCCAGAGAGCACTCGGCCGTTACCATGACGATGGGAAAGAGCCGTCTCCGGTAATCAAAGGAATGTCGTGGATAAAAACCAATATGACGCTGGGAATGGACGGTTCCGATAAAACCGTCGCCGATCTTATGACGGACGGCTGCAATATGGGCGTCAAATCGCTGAACAGGTATCTCAACCAATATGAGGCGGCGGATGAAGCCTCCAAGGATATTGCCAAGCGCCTTGTTGATCTGGAGGAGCGTCTTACTGTGGATATACGTGAGTTTTTATGATCCGCCCCAAACGTCTTGCAGAGTTCTATAAAGGCTGAGACTGTCAAAAAAAGCCTCGCAGAGTTTTTTGTCAAAGAACCTCAATGAGGTTCTTTGACAAGCAGTCACGGCAGTCTGTGCGCGTTCGCGCACAGACTGCCGTGTTTTTACCTTTTGCAGGTGTTTATCTGTAAAACTGAAGCATGCCGGAATCAGCGTAGGAGACAAAATCATCTCCCGCAACAATAATGTGATCCACGAGCGGGATACCGACGCTGTAAAGTGCGGCAGAGACCTGCTTTGTGATAGCGTCGTCCTCTCTTGAGGGAAGCGCAATGCCGTCGGGGTGATTGTGGGACATAATGACGCTGCTGGCGCGGTAACGCAGCGCAGTTTCAACGATCCTGCGGACGTTCGCCTCAACGGAATTGACGACACCGCGGCTCAGCTCAATGCAGGAAATGACGCGCTTCTGCGAATCGAGACACAGCAGAAGCAGAATTTCCTCCTTCTGGTAGAGAAAGCGCGGCATAAGGTACTTTCCCGCCTGCATTGAAGTGGTTATGGTCTTGACCTCCGACGCCTTCGTGACGCAGCTTTTGCGCATTATTTCCGGTATGAGCTTGATAAGCGCGGCGGCGTTTTCGCCGATGCCCTCGACGCTCATAAGCTCATGCAGGCTTGCGTCGAAAACGCCGTCAAGCGAATCGAAGCGGTCAAGCAGCGTGTGGGCAAGCTCATTCGTATCACGTCTGGGAATGGCGTAAAAAAGCAAAAGCTCAAGACTGTTCAGCTCATTGAAGCCGTCAAGTCCGTTTTCGACAAAAGTAGCTCTTAAACGCGCCCGATGCCCATCGTGAATGCTCATTACACATTTTATCCTCTCGAAAATCTATATAAGCGCGGCGGCGCGGTTTCTTTACAAAACCGTTTACAGATCCATTGTTGCATATGCGTTCAGATCGCTGTGCGCGGTATGACCGGCAAGATATTCGTAATAGCCCTGCGCGCCGACCATTGCGCCGTTGTCCCCGCAAAGTCTGAGCGGCGGAACGAACAGTTCAAAGCCGTTTTCCTGCGCGGCCTTTCTGAAGTCGGCGCGGATGCGGGAGTTCGCCGCAACGCCGCCTGCAACTACGACCTTTTTATAGCCAAGTTCCTTTGCGGCAAGGACGGTTCGCGGCACAAGGCTGTCGCTTACGGCTTTGGTAAATGAAGCGGCAAGGGACGCCCGATCAAGCGCCTCACCCTTCTGCTCACAGTTGTGTACGAGGTTTATTACCGCCGTTTTAAGGCCGGAAAAGCTCATATCGTAAGGATTGCCGTCAATATGAGAGACGGGGAAAGCGTATTTCGTGTCGTCGCCGGTTTGTGAAAGCTCGTCGATCGGCTTTCCGCCGGGATAGGGAAGACCGAGTACGCGGGCGGTCTTGTCAAAGCATTCGCCTGCGGCGTCGTCGCGTGTCGCGCCGAGTATCTTCATGTCCGTATAGCCGCGCACATCGACGAGTATGGTGTTGCCGCCGGATATGGCAAGGCAGAGAAAGGGCGGCTCAAGCTCCGGATATGCAAGGTAGTTGGCGGCGATATGACCGCGTATATGGTGCACCGGGATAAGCGGGATGTTGAGAGCAAGAGCACAGGCCTTGGCGAAATTTACGCCGACCAGCACCGCGCCGATAAGCCCCGGCGCGTATGAAACGGCAACCGCGTCGATATCCCGGCGGGTGATGCCCGCGTCGTCGATGGCCTTCTGCGCCAGCTGTGAAATGGACTCAACATGGCATCTTGAGGCGATCTCAGGGACGACGCCGCCGTAAAGGGCGTGCAGATCGGCCTGGGAAAAGATCTGATCGGTGAGGACTTTTCTGCCGTCCTCGACTATGGCGGCGGCGGTTTCGTCGCAGGTTGATTCAAATGCAAGTATTTTCAATGTAAATTCCTTCTATCTGGCAGATATTTGCGGAAAACTTTTCGTTTTTGCGCGGCTGCGCCGTGCGGAAACGCCATATGCCGTTAAAATCGGCCTTGCCGGTATGATAAGCATGGGCGCTTATACAAATTTTTTCGTCATCAGTATAGCATCTTCTTTGGGGAAATCATAGTAATTTTTTCTTCTTCCCACGGGAGAAAACCCGTGCTTTTCATAGAGCGCGATCGCCGGAGCGTTTCCAGCCCTGACCTCAAGCGTGACAAAGGACAGCCCAAGCGCCGTGCAGCGGCGGAGAAGCTCGAGAATAAGCGCGTCCGCGATGCCATGCCGCCGATGCTCCGGGGCGACGGCAACGTTGGAGATATACCCCTCGTCAACGACGTACATCATGCCGACGTAGCCCAGAACCTCGTCCCCGTCTGCGGCGGCGATAAATATATGCCTGTCGTCGGGGAGCTGGCTCATGAGAAAATCTCTTGTCCACGGCATAGAAAAGCAGATATGCTCAAGCCTTTCTATCTGATCGGCGTGGGCTTTGGATGCGTCGATTATTTTATAGCCCATCAGTGCGCCTCGCTCCAGCTGTGTCCGGCTTCCGTATCCGCGATAAGCGGCACGGAAAGATGCGCGGCGTTTTCCATTTCTTCCTTCAGGATCGTGCGGACACTTTCGCTTTCGCTTTCGGGACACTCGACAATAAGCTCGTCATGCACCTGCAATATGAGCTTTGCCTCCGGCTTCTCCGCCTTCAGCCGCTTATGCACGTTCACCATTGCGATTTTGATGATGTCTGCCGCCGTACCCTGGATCGGCATATTGAGCGCAACCCTTTCCCCGAAGGAGCGCACGTTGAAGTTTGCGCTTTTAAGCTCCGGCAGATTGCGGCGCCGTCCGTAGAGTGTGGCGACATAGCCGTCCTGCTTTGCCTTTTCGACAATGTTCTTCATGTAATCGCGTACACCGTGGTACTTGGCCAGATATGCGTCCATATACGCTTTTGCCTCGTTCTGGTAAACGCCGATATCCTGCGCGAGAGAGAACGCGGATATGCCGTATACTATGCCGAAATTGACCGCCTTTGCACGGCTCCTGAGCAGGGGCGTTACCTCGGCGATCGGAACGTTGAAAACGTTGGACGCTGTGACCGTATGGAAATCCTCGCCGCTGAGAAAGGCGGCGCGCATGGTCTCATCGCCGGAAATGTGCGCAAGTAGGCGCAGCTCTATCTGCGAATAGTCGGCGTCCACAAGCGTTTTCCCAGGCGAGGCGACGAACATCCGGCGTATTTTCGCGCCCTGCTCCTTGCGCACGGGGATGTTCTGCAAATTCGGCTCCGTGGATGAGAGTCTGCCTGTGGCGGTGACGGTCATCTGAAAGCTGGTGTGTATCCGCCCGTCTGCGCCGATGACCTTCAAAAGCCCGTCGGCATAGGTGGATTTAAGCTTTGTAAGCGTGCGGTATTCAAGAATATCCTCAATGATCGGATGCTTGCCGCGAAGCTTGTCCAGCACATCGGCATTAGTACTCCAGCCGGTTTTCGTCTTCTTGCCGAACGGCAGCATAAGCTCCTCGAACAGCACCGCGCCGAGCTGCTTGGGCGAGTTGATGTTGAATTCATGCCCCGCGTGCTCCCATACGCTTTTCTGGAGACGGCCGATATCTGCGTTAAGGCTCTCCCCGTATTCGTACAGCGCTTTTCTGTCAACGAGAAAGCCTATGCTCTCCATATCCGCAAGCACTTCGCACAGGGGAAGCTCCGCCGTATAATAAAGCTCTGTCATGCCGAGGGAGGAGAGCTTTTTTTCAAGCACGGGCGCGAGGAGCCATATCGCCTCCGCCCCCTGCTTTTCTGCGCCGAGATAGCCCTGCGTGAGACGGGGAAGGGAATAGTCGCTGTCGGTCGCCTCGATGAGATAGGCGGCAAGCGCGGTGTCGAACACAAAGCCCGCCGTTGAAAGATCTTCTTTCAGCGCAAGTCCCATGAGGTCTTTTACGTTGTGTCCGAGCTTCCTGACGTCCGGACTGAAAACAAGCTTCAGCAATTCGCCGTATCTTTCGCCGCACCGGTTCCAGACAAGCGAGTATACCTTTTCGCCGTCGCAAAGCTCTATCCTGTCAAGAGAGTCAACGGACGTGACGGCAAGCTTCTCCGCGGCCTTTATTTTTTCGATAACGCCGCCGATATCGCTTTCGCTCACATCGACAAAGGGCATCGCGGGAACGGCTTCGGCGGTTGCCGCAGGGGCGCTGTCGGCGCTCAGCCCCCATTTTTCAATGAATTTATTGAATCCGAGCCTTTTGAAAATTCCGAAAAGCTCAGGCTTATAATCCTTGCTCCAAAGGTTGTCCTCAGGGGAGAAAGCAACAGGCGCGTCGCGCACTATCGTTGCAAGCCAGAAGGACTTGCGCGCACTCTCCTCGCCCTCGGTCAGCTTTTTCAGCACGCCCGCTTTCACGTCGAGCGCCGACAGATCCTTATAAATGCCCTCGATGCTGCCGTAGGTCCGGATAAGGCTCAACGCGGTCTTTTCGCCTATGCCGGGGACGCCGGGAATATTGTCGGAGCTGTCGCCCATCAGCGCTTTCAGATCGACCATTTTCTCCGGCTCAAACCCGTACTCGGCGCGGAAAACCTCAGGCGTATACATTATCGTTTCCGTCTGTCCCATGCGGGATTTGACGTTGCATACCGTTGTCGTGCCGGAAATAAGCTGCAATGAGTCCTTATCGCCTGTGACGATAACACATTCCCAGCCCTTTTCCTCGCAGATACGTGCGGCGGTGCCCAGAATATCGTCCGCCTCATAGCCCTCAAGCTCATAACGGCGTATGCCCATTGCGTCCAGCACTTCCTTGAGAACGGGCATCTGCACCGCCAGCTCATCGGGCATGGGCTTGCGCTGCGCCTTGTAGAAGTCACATTCCTTATGGCGGAACGTGGGCACTTTCAGGTCAAATGCCACGGCGGCGGCGTCCGGCTTTACATCCTCATATATCCTTTGGAAAATGGCAAGAAAGCCGTAAACCGCGTTTGTGGGCGTGCCGTCGGGCGCGGTGAGTGTCCGCACCCCGTAGAACGCACGGTTTACTATGCTGTTGCCGTCGATTATCATCAGTTTCATTACTTTTCACCCCGAAGCCGGATTATCTCATCGCGGAGCTGTGCGGCGATCTCGTATTCAAGCATCTTTGCCGCCTTCTTCATCTTGTCCTCAAGCTGTGCGATAAGTTCACGCCGCTCCCTGTCGGTCATTTTTACGCCGCCGGCCTTTTTTGTCTTCGGCGCGGCGGAGGAGGAGATTTCAAGCAGATCGCGCACACTTTTTATTATGGTTTTTGGCACTATGCCGTGCGCTTCGTTATACTGCATCTGTATTCTGCGGCGGCGCTCGGTTTCGTCGATACAGGCACGCATGGACGGCGTTACGGTGTCGGCATACATGATCACGATGCTTTCCGCGTTTCTTGCGGCGCGGCCAACGGTCTGTATAAGGCTGGTCTCCGAACGGAGAAAGCCCTCCTTGTCCGCGTCAAGGATCGCCACAAGCCCGACCTCGGGAATGTCAAGACCCTCGCGCAGAAGATTTATGCCCACCAGCACGTCAAACTCGCCCGTGCGCAGATCGCGTATTATCTCCATGCGCTCGATCGTGTCGATATCGTGGTGCATATATCTTGTGCGGATACCGGCATTTATGAGATATGCCGTGAGATCCTCCGCCATTTTTTTTGTAAGCGTCGTCACAAGCGAACGCTGTCCCTTTTCCGTCTTTGCGTTTATCTCGCCTATAAGGTCGTCTATCTGTCCCTCGATAGGGCGGACAAATATTTCCGGATCCAGAAGCCCCGTCGGACGGATTATCTGTTCAACGATCTGCCCGGCCCGTTCGCGCTCGTAAGTTCCCGGCGTTGCCGAGACGAAAACGCGCTGACCTATCCGCTGCTGGAACTCATCGAATTTGAGCGGGCGGTTGTCAAAGGCGGAGGGGAGGCGGAAGCCGAAATTCACAAGCGCTTCCTTGCGCGCCCTGTCGCCGTTGTACATTGCACGCACCTGCGGCAGCGTTACATGGCTCTCGTCCACAAACAGAAGGAAATCCTTCGGGAAATAATCAAGCAGCGTCATGGGCGGACTTCCCGCAGGGCGGTTTGCAATAACGCGTGAATAATTTTCTATGCCTGAGCAGAAGCCAAGCTCCTGCATCATTTCTATGTCGTAATCGGTGCGCTGCCTTATGCGCTGCGCCTCGATGAGCTTGCCGTTTTCCTCAAAGTATTTTACCTGTGCGTCACATTCCTCACGGATACGGCTTATCGCCGCCGCCATTTTTTCTTTTGTCGTGACATAGTGGCTTGCGGGATAGACCACCGCGTGCGTGAGAAAGCGCTCAGGTACGCCGGTTACGATGTTTATCTCACTGAGCCTGTCTATCTCGTCGCCGAAGAACTCAACGCGGATAGCCTTGTCCTTCCAGTATGCGGGGAAAATTTCCACCGTGTCCCCACGCACACGGAACATATTGCGCTCAAAAGCAATGTCGTTGCGCTCATACCTCGCCTCTACAAGGCGGCGCAGAAGCTCATCAATGCCAAGCTCCTGTCCGGGACGCATGGAGATGGCCATGTTCGCAAAATCGTCCGGTTCTCCGAGACCGTAGATGCACGATACCGATGCAACGACGATAACGTCCCGCCGCTCCAGCAGGGAAAACGTCGCGGAAAGACGCAGACGGTCGATCTCGTCATTTATCGAGCAGTCCTTTTCAATGTATGTGTCGGTATGGGGAATGTACGCCTCCGGCTGATAGTAGTCGTAATATGAGACAAAGTATTCCACCGCGTTTTCGGGAAAAAACTCCTTGAATTCGCTGCAAAGCTGTGCGGCAAGGGTCTTGTTGTGTGCAAGCACGAGCGTAGGGCGGTTGAGACGGGCGATGACGTTTGCCATCGTAAAGGTCTTCCCCGAACCGGTCACGCCAAGCAGAATCTGCTCGTCTATCCCGTTTTCTATCCCCGATACGAGAGCTTCTATCGCCGCGGGCTGATCGCCTGTGGGTTTATATGAGGAAACAAGCTTAAAGCCGTCCATAAAATCTCCTTGAGCAGACTTGAATAAAATACATTTTATTTTACCATAATACAGGCAAAATCACAAGTAGCACAGCCAGGATCACAAGGAGTATTTGTAGGTGTTACAATGAAGTGTGACAGATAAGAAAAAAAGAATAGCGAATAGGAAAGACCTGTGATAAGGTTGAGCTGACGAGACAAAACCGAAAGGCAGGCGTACCATATTCGCTATGAATATGATAACACAAGACATGCGGTATAAGCAAGCAGTAATTGAGTATTCGATGAAGCACGGCGTCACGAAGGCTGCTATCCGCTGCAAAACCAGTCGTCAGAATATCTATCGTTGGAAGAAGAAATACGACGGAGATATACACTCTCTGGCAGACCGCTCCCACCGTCCGCACAGCCATCCGAAGCAGCACACAGAGGCTGAAATTACGCTGGTAAAAAATATGCGCCGAAGGAACCCGCATGACGGTCTGGTAGTATTCTGGGTCAAGCTTCGCCGACGTGGATACACCAGATCTATCTCCGGGCTGTATAAGCTGCTGCGCCGGATCGGCGGTGCTCCAATCAAGCTGCCAAACCCGAAATATATTCCAAAGCCTTATGAACGGATGCGCTATCCCGGTCAAAAGGTTCAGATAGATGTGAAATATGTTCCTTCTGCATGCCTTGTTGGAGAAGCCGCAGCGGATGCTAAGGAGTGCGGCGGTTACTACTATCAGTACACTTTTATTGATGAATACAGCCGTTTTCGCTATCTGGAGGCCTTCAAGGAAAAAAACACATACACCTCGACCGTTTTCCTAAAACACGTAGTGGAGAAGTTCCCATACGCCATAGAATGCGTTCAAACGGATACTTCTCCATAGAAGTAAGTTGCTCAAAAGAAGAAATGTTTCCGATATCATCTTCTGCAAAAATTACCTTTGCATCATCACCTAATGTGATTTGACTTACTCCCAATTTCTCACGAATGATTGGTTTAAAATCTCTGTTGATTTCATAACCGATAGAATTTCTTCCGAGATTTTTTGCAGCAAGTGAGGTTGTTCCGCTACCCGCAA
>UROG01000039.1 GCA_900549485.1 uncultured Eubacteriales bacterium | reverse complement strand
ATGAAAAATGTTGGGTGTGGACCTCTCTTTACGAGCGTCCACCCCAACATTTATTTTAGAACCTATAAATTTCAAAAAAAATCAAAATGCCTCTTGGCAAGTAACCGTTCGGTAACTATAATATAAGTTACCGAACGGTTACTATTATTCAGGAGGATGCTTATGGCAAACGACACAAGGGAGCGCATTATTGAGATCGCGCTTGAGCTGTTTTCCCAGCGCGGCTACCTCGGCACATCCATGAGCGATATTGCCAAAGAACTTGGGACGACGAAGGCCGCTTTATACAAGCACTATACAGGCAAGCAGGAAATTCTTGATAAGATCGTGGAGCGGATGAACAGGATGGACTATGAGCGCGCCGAGGAATATGAGATGCCGGAGACGGAGCCGGACGGCTTTGCGGAAGCTTATATACACACTCCGCTCGAAAAGATCCGCGCATACAGTGCGGCGCAGTTTTCCCATTGGACGGAAGAAAAGTTTTCCGCAAATTTCAGAAAAATGCTGACGCTTGAGCAATACCGCGACAAGGAGCTTGCAAAGCTCTATCAGGATTATCTCGCGTCAGGGCCGACGGAATATATGGCGGCGATTTTCAGAAAGATGACGGATTCCGATGAATCCGCCATGCAGCTTGCTCTGGATTTCTACGGTCCGATGTATCTGCTTTACGGCATTTATGACGGTGCGGAGGACAAAAACGCTGTCTTCCGGCGTCTGAATGAGCATATTGACCGCTTCATAGCGCGTATGGAAGCACAGAAATAAAAAAATCAACGTGGCGATACGCCCCAACGAAAGGGATGCAATAATTTTGAAGCTTTATTTTGGAAACACCGTGACAACCGTCACGACCCTGATGCTTATTGCGCTGCTCGGCTTTATAGGCTATTCCGTTTTTGAGCGCGCAAGCATCATGTATTGGGGACGCAGAAGCGCGGTCTTGCTGCTCTGACAGCTCAGAGCGCCGGCAAAATCCGATTTGACCGCCTATACATTTAAATTATAGCTGAAGTATGCTTTCTTCGGCTCGTTTTGTCATACACGGCAGCTTTTGCGCGCTTTCAGGATAAACGGCAGGTGGAAAAGCGCTATCAGCGCCGTTCCCAAGGAAAGCATACGCAGGAAATAGACATACCACCCGCGCTCAAGGTTTAGATACGGCAGATTTTCCATCGGCGGACGCGTGAGATAGAAGAAATTCGTATCATAGACCGACAGCGCCCCGTTGATATACAGCATGGCAAATGCAAGCGCCAGCAGCAGTCCGAGATTTTCGGCAAAGCTCCGCACACTTCCGATCTGCGCATTGCCGGAAAAAATGAGATACAGTGAAAACCACATAAGCCCTGCGTGATACACAAAGCACTGATAGGCAAGTATGTCCCCGAAATCCGTGCCGTTCGTCGGTATCATTATCGCGCAGAAGCTGCCGAGAGTACCCATCACTGCCGTAAAATTCATAAGCAGGCGCTTTAATCCGCTTTCTTTTGCAAATGTGATATACAGCACGGAAAAGATCATCAGACTGCACAGATGAAGCGGGAGATTCAGTGGGTCAAGATGCATCCCGCCGCCGGGGCTTGCGATCATACCGCTCATCATCTTGCTTATCTCGCTGACGGCGCATATGAAGACCATAATGCCGCCCGCCTGCTTCAAGCCCATTTTACGCTTTCCGGCAATTATGCACATGGCTGCTATAAACGCCGCGCAAAGCCCTATCCATATAAAATGCTCTGTTGTAAACATATTCATCTCTCACAGTGCCGCCTTCACGGTGGTTTTTATATCACGGTAATTTCCGCATTGCCGGTATCGATCCCCTGCGGCAGGGGCGCGTTTACGATTATATGATCCGCCTCGCTCAGCGGCATAAGCATATACGCGCCCGGGCGGAGAAACTTGCTCTTGTCGCAGAGAAATACTTTTTTATCCGCCTGCGTGAGCACGTGCCTGCGCAGAGATGTGGAGCGCGCACTGTAATCGGCGATCCAGCCGCCCGCCGTGAGCGCCGACGACGAGAAAAACATGATATCTATGCCGAAACGCTTCACCATTTCCTCCGCGTCAGAGCCGTAAAAGCTCATCGTCTCATAGCTCGTATCGCCGCCGAGGCATATGCTCGGGATGCGGTACTTCGCCGCCAGCTGGAGTACAGAAAGGCTGTTCGTAACGACAGTGATGTTCTTGAACCTTGCCATCTGGTCGATAAGATGCAGCGTCGTTGTGGACTCGTCAAGAAAAACCATGCAGCCGTCGTGCAGAAATGCGGCGGCGGCCTTGTCAAGGCGGAGCTTTTCGCCGGGATTTATGCCCATTCGGAAAAATGCGGGTCCCCCCTCCGTCTCACTGCGCCGTCTGACAACGCCGCCGTGGCTTCTCACAACAAGTCCCATATCCTGCATCGTGTTGAGATCGCGCCGTATAGTCGGCATACTTACAAACAGTTCCCTGCTCAGGCTTTCCACGCTTGCGTAATCGTTCTTTGCCAGAATATCCAATATTTTCTGGAAACGCTCCTGCTTCATCTGAATCCCCGTTTCTGTTTTTTTGATCGTTTTTGATTGTTTATCAATATTAGCGCCAAAGCTTGCTAATGTCAAGAGTATTGAGTATAATAACATTCATGCATTTTGATGAAAAAAATCCGTATAAGCATATTCAGCGCGGGTCTATTGCTGCAAAAATGACAAAGTACTTGAATGTACATATGAATTTTTTCTTAAATTGATTTTTTGCTGTCATTTTTGCGTCTCCCCCCGGCAAAAATGCAAATCCTTTCAAATGAGGCATACATAATGTTTGTTGATTGCGGCAGATACAGCGGCAAATGCAGCTGCGGCAGAGAGCATAGCATGGAGACAAAGGCTGCGGTGATAGAATCCGGCTGTCTTCTGAGCTTTGAAAAATATATGAGCGATTTCGGCGTTTCCGGCAAACGCTGTGCGCTCTACGGCAAAAATTCATACGCCGCTTCCGAGGGCAGACATCCCCGTGCCGAGCAGGAGATCGTCCTTGACCCGGAGGGTCTGCACGCAAACGAGATATCCACGGCGGAGGTTCTTCAAAAGCTTGAGAGCGACGTGGAGGTCATTATCGCCGTCGGCAGCGGCACCATTCACGACATCGCCCGCTTCTGCGCGCATGAGCGCGGCATACGCTTTGTCTCCTGCCCGACCGGCGCAAGCGTGGACGGTTTTTGCAGCACCGTCGCCGCGATGACATGGTATGGCTTCAAGAAAACGCTTCCCGCCGTTGCGCCCGAAATCGTGCTGGCGGATATTGACATTATAAAAAACGCGCCGATGGCGCTCGTCCGCAGCGGTGTGGGCGATATTATGGCAAAATATACGGCTCTCGCCGAGTGGAGGATCGCAAATCTCCTGACGGGTGAGCATTTCTGCGCAGAGATACACGACATAATGAAGTCCGCGGCGGACACAGTCATGGACAGCGTCCCCGGCATAGTCCGCGGTGAGGACAAAGCATACGTCGATGTTACATACGCGCTTATCATGAGCGGCATCGCCATGCAGATGATGGGCAATTCCCGTCCCGCCTCCGGCGCGGAGCACCATATCTCGCATATGATCGAGATGGAGCCTGCCGCGTTCAAAGTCGCTTTTCCCGCAATGCACGGCGAAAAGACCGGCGTCGGTTCGCTGATCGCCGTGAGAGAATACAAGCGTCTTGCCGGGATAAGCGACATCGCACCTTATGTCAGGCCGTATGCTCCCGTTCCGGAGGAGCATTTCATACGCTTTTTCGGTGAGCGTCTGGCGCAGTCACTTATAAAGGAAAACGAGAATGACTGCCTTGCCGCCGTCACACCGGAGGCGCTTATCGAAAAGTGGGACGCTGTGCGGAAGATCATTGACGAGCTTCCGACGGAGGAACGGCTTTACGGTCTGCTTGAGGCGCTGGATGCAAAAAGGACGCTTGAAAGCATCGGCGTTTCGGAAGCCCAGCTTCCCGAGCTTCTGGAAAATTCACCCCTTGTACGTAATCGTCTGACGCTTATGAGAATACGCCGGATGATGGATATAGAATGAATCAAGCATGTAAAGGAGACAGGACAAGTGAGCGAAGAAATCATAATAAAGCACGCTCTGAAAAAGTACGGTGACAATGTCATCATCCCCGATCTTAATCTGGACATCCATGAGGGCGAGTTTTTTACGCTGCTTGGTCCGTCCGGCTGCGGCAAGACGACACTGCTCAGAATGATAGCAGGCTTCAACAGCATTGAGGGCGGCGATTTTTATTTCGGCGAAAAGCGCATAAACGACCTTGACCCGGCAAAGCGCAACATAGGCATGGTCTTTCAGAATTATGCCATTTTCCCGCACTATACCGTCAGGAAGAATGTTGAGTTCGGTCTGAAAAACAAAAAGTTCCCCAAGGATAAGATCAAGGAACAGTCCGAAAAGTTCATGAATCTCATGCAGATCGATCAGTATGCCGACCGTATGCCCGAACGTCTTTCCGGCGGTCAGCAGCAGCGCGTGGCGCTGGCGCGCGCGCTGTGCATCGAGCCGGACGTTCTTCTGATGGACGAGCCGCTTTCAAACCTTGACGCGAAGCTCCGCGTTGAAATGCGCACGGTCATAAAGAACATACAGCACAATGTCGGCATCACCACCGTTTATGTCACGCACGATCAGGAAGAGGCTATGGCTGTCTCCGACCGTATTGCCGTCATGAACGCCGGTGTTATCCAGCATGTCGGCACGCCGAAGAGCATCTATCAGCGTCCCGCAAACCTTTTTGTCGCAACGTTTATAGGCCGTTCCAACGTCATCAACGGCAAGCTTATCGCCGAAAACGGCAAGACTTGGCTTGAAACGCTGTCCGGCTACCGTGCCGAGATCGACACCGTGCGCCCCGAGCAGCAGAAGAATCAGGACATCGTTCTTTCCGTGCGTCCTGAGGAGTTCCTGCTTGACCGCAGCAGCACCGATGGTATCTCCGCCGTTGTGGACGACTGCGTTTTCCTCGGTCTGAACACACATTACTTCGTGCATCTTTCCTCCGGCGAGGAGGTCGAGATCATTCAGGAGTCCTCAATCGACAACATCATTGAGCCGGGTTCCGAGATCAAGCTCAAAATCAACACCGAGAAGGTCAATCTCTTCTCCGCCGACGGCAGCGAAAACATTCTTACCGGCGTCCGCAACGACTGCGTAAAGGCATAACGGGAGGACAGGCTATGGCAAAAAAACGTTTTGACGGATGGCTGATCGTCTCCGTGCTGCTTTTGCTGCTGTTTGTCGCCGTCCTTATCTACCCGATGTTCGGCGTTATCAAGCAGGCCGTCATCATGCCGGACGGGAGCTTTTCATGGGAACAGTTTGAAAAGTTCTTCGGCAGCAGCTATTATGTAGATACAATATACAATTCCTTTAAAATTACTGTTTTCGTCACGCTTCTGACGCTTGTTATAGGTATCCCCTTCGCTTATTTCTACGCATTCTATAAGCTCAAGGGTGCAAAGATACTCTTTGTCGTAAGTATCCTCTGCTGTATGTCCGCCCCGTTTCTGGGCGCGTACTCGTGGGTCATGCTTCTGGGGCGCGGCGGCGTCATAACAAAGTTCATGAAATCAGCTCTCGGAATTACCATGCCGAGTATATACGGTTTCGGCGGCATCGCCCTTTCCCAGACGCTCAAATTCTTCCCGCTGGTATTCATCTATATGAACGGCGCGTTCAAAAGCATTGACAACACGCTTATGGAAGCGTCCGCCAACATGGGCTGCACCGGCGTGAAGCGTATGTTCAAAATCGTCCTGCACCTGACTATGCCCACGATCCTTGCGGCGACCCTCATGGTGTTCATGCAGGCTTTTGCGGATTTCGGCACGCCTACTATTCTCGGCGAAGGCTTCAAGACCTTCCCCGTATTGCTCTATAACGAGTACCTCGGCGAAAACGGCGCGAACTACAACTTTGCCGCCGCGCTTGCCATAATCGCAGTTCTTGTCACCGCGATCATATTCTTCCTGCAAAAATGGGCCACCGGCCGCTTCAAATTCTCGATCAACACCCTGCATCCGGTCGAGAAAAAGGAAGCAAAGGGTATTGCCGGCTTCCTTATGCATCTGTACTGCTATGTGCTGTGCGCCGTTGCCATCCTCCCGCAGCTGTATATTATCTATCTCAGCTTCCGCAACAGCAAGGGTTCGCTTTTCGGCGTCGGCTACTCGCTCGTAAATTATCAGAGCGCCATTAAGAAAAAGCTCGTTCTTGCATCGCGCAACACGCTGCTTATGGGCATTATCGCCCTTGCGGTCATCATCGTCATCGCCGTTGTCCTGGCGTATCTTGTCGTGCGCCGCAACAGCACTCTCAACCACTCGCTCGATACCATCGCCATGCTGCCCTATATAATGCCCGGCGCGGTCATCGGTATCGCACTGCTGATCGCATACGGCTCCAAGCCCGTTGCGCTTACCGGCACCATGACGATCATGATAATGTCCTTTGCAATACGGCGTATGCCGTACACGATACGTTCTGCAACGGCAACGCTGATGCAGATCCCGATAAGTATCGAAGAAGCGGCGATAAGCCTCGGCGCGTCAAAGTTCAAGACGTTCGCCAAGATCACCGTACCCATGATGTCCAACGGTATCCTCTCCGGCGCTATTCTCAGCTGGGTCGCCATTGTCACAGAGCTTTCAAGCTCCGTCATACTTTACAGCAACAAAACCACGACCCTCACCATGCAGGCTTATATCTACATAGGCCGCGGTGAATACGGTACGGCAGCGGCGTTCGCGGCCATCCTCACCGTCATTACCGCGCTGAGCCTGTTCCTGTACATGGCGATAAGCAAGTCCGAAGACGATATCCAGATCTGATGCCCACACTGATGCGCAAGCATCCGGGAATATATTTTATAAGGAGAACCAAAATGAAAAAAATCCTTGCACTCATTATGGCACTCTGCATGATTTTTGCACTGTGCGCATGCGGCGAGACAAAGGCTCCCGCCGAGGAAGCAGCTCCTGCCGAAGAAGCAGCCCCTGCCGAAGAAGCAGCTCCCGCTGAAGAAGCAGCTCCCGCCGAGGAAGCAGCAAAGGAAGACCTGGGCAACACCCTCGTCCTCTACTCCTCCATGACCGAAGCTGACCTTGACGCTCTCAAGACCTGCTTTGCGGAAGTTTATCCCGACATCGAGATCGAGGTCATTTCCGGTTCCGCCGGTGAGTTCACCGCAAAGATCCAGGCCGAAGCCGGCAATCCTCAGGGCGACGTTACCTGGGGCGGTCTTGCCGATTCCGACGGCGACAAATACAAGGACATCTTTGAAGAGTGGGTTTCCATCCATGACGACGAATCCCTTGAGGGTTACAGCACCCCCAACGGACTTTACAGCATGGATCACCTCTCCACCGTCTGCTTCTGCGTCAACACCCAGCTCGAGAAGGAGCTTGGTCTGAACATCCAGTCCTACGAAGATCTGCTTGATCCCGCACTCAAGGGCAAGATCGTCATCTCCGACCCCAACAGCTCCTCCGCTGCATGGAACAACCTCTGCAACATCTTCTCCGTTTACGGCATTGACACTCAGGAATCCTGGGATTACATCGACAAGCTCCTTGAGAACGTTGTCGTTGTTGAAAAGTCCTCCGTTTGCTTCAACTCCGTTTCCGACGGTGAGTACGTTGTAGGTCTGACCTACGAAGACGGCGCTATCAAGCTCAACCAGAGCGCGGCAGAGCTCGGCACCGAGGCCGTTACCGAGGTTCGTTACCCCTCCAACGGTACTTCCGCTTCCGCATTCGGCGTTGCAGTCATCAAGGGCGCTCCTCACATGGCAGCTGCAAAGGCATTTGTTAACTGGGTCTGCTCCGCAGAAGGCCAGAGCGCAATGGCTGAGTACATGGAAGGCACTCTCCGCTTCACCAACGCAAACTACACCTCTCCCGAGAATGCATGGCTCAAGGCTTCCAGCGACATCACATGGGTCACCCGTGATGTTCCCACTCTGACCGCTCAGAAGGCTGACCTTCTTGCAAAGTGGAACGAGCACCTTGCATCTGTTCAGGGCTGATCAATATTCCAGCAAAAAACAAGTCCGCTCCGGCGGACTTGTTTTTTGCTGTCTGCGGGATTTTGCAGGGCTTTTTAGCATGAGCGTTTTTGAACGTTTTTCAATATCAGCGCCATGTATTGCAATGCCGGCACGTCTGTTGTAAAATGCTCATTGAACATATGGCGCCGTGCTTTCTCCGGCAAATGCGCGGTGTTTTGAGCTATTTGTCATAATTTCCGGGGCTATCCGGCACGAAAGAGAGTTGTGATTTATTTTGAGCGAAAAAGAAATAAAGCTGATCAGTTTCGATCTGGACGGTACGCTTACCCAGCACAAAACGCATTTGCACTCTGAGAACCGTGCGCTTCTCGACGAGCTTGGCAAGCGCTATAAGCTTCTTATGATCGGGGCCGGTCAGTGCCGCAGGATATTTGACCAGATGGAACACTACCCGATCGACATCATCGGCAACTACGGGATGCAGTACTGCACCTATAACCGCGAAACGCACGATCTGGATACCGTTTTCGATATGCGTCTCCCATGCGACAGGGAAAGCGTCGTTGCGCGTATAACGCAGTTGAGAGAGCGCTACGGCTACACCGATTATGTCGGCGACAACGTGGAATACCACGTTTCCGGCTGCGTCACATTTCCTCTTCTCGGCACAAAAGCGGCTATCGAGGACAAGCTGAGCTTCGACCCCGACAGGAAAAAGCGCCGCGCATTTTACGACGATGTAAAAGAGACATTCAGCGACTACACCGTATTTGTCGGCGGCTCCTCCTCATTCGACTTTGCCCCGTACCCTTACAACAAATACTACGCGCTGGATAAATACTGCAAGGATCACGGTCTGGAGCACGGCAATGTCGTCTACGTCGGCGACGATTACGGTCTTGGCGGCAATGACGAATCCATATATAAGTCCGATTTTGAGTTTATTTGCATTGACGATTACAGAACTCTGCGGGAGCATATGTCCCGTTTTCTGAAATAATTTACGGCTGGGAGGCCATGCAATGAAAATGTATGAAAAGCCGCAGGAGATCGGCAGATATCTTGACGTTGAATTGCAATGCGATTGCGGAAGGACGCATTATGTCCCCATAAAGGGCGTAGAGATAGGCGCGGGCGCGCTGAATACGCTTCCGGATTATGTGAAAAAATTCGGCTACAAAAAGCCGCTCATCCTGTGCGACGGCATCACCTATAATATCGCCGGAAAGCGCTGCGGTGAAATGCTGGAGGCTGCGGGGGTAAGCGCGGCGGTACACACGCTCACGCATCTTGGATTTGACGAAGCGACACTCGGCGAAATCGTCATAAACATTCCTGACGGATGCGACCTTATCATCGGCGTTGGCACCGGCTCTATCACGGATATGACGCGCTACTCAAGCTTCAAACTGAAGCTGCCCTGCTTTACCGTCGCAACCGGTGCGCCTATGGACGGGTTTGCCGCTTCCATAGGCATAATGAACATCAACAGTCTGAAAGCGACCATGCCGGCGCACTGCACCGAGGTCATAATCGGCGATACCGACATTCTGAAAACCGCGCCGTACCGTATGACCGTTGCCGGCTTCGGCGATCTTATCGGCAAGGTCACATGCCTCAACGATTGGGAGCTTGCACGCATAATAAACGGCGAGCATTACTGCGCCAACATTACCCGCCTTGTGCGCGAATGTGTCGCAGACGTAATGAAGGAAGCGCCGAAAATAAAGGAGCGCGATCCCGAAACACTCGGCAGCATAATGCGCGGACTTGTCCTCTCCGGCGCGGCAATAAGTCTTTACGGCGATTCCCGTCCCGCCTCCGGTGCGGAACACCACATGTCGCACTATTGGGAAACCATTATTGAGCAGCGCGGGGAGCGTCCCGCCATGCACGGCGAACAAGTCGCAGTCGGCACAGTGCTTGTGCTGATGCTGATCGAAGAGCTTCTAAAGGAAAACGTTGACTTTGACGCGGCGCGTGCCGACGCCGTGAGGTACGATCACGAGGCATGGGAAAAGGCTATCCGTGAGCATTACGGCGCTGCGGCGGATGAGGTAATCGCCCTTGAAAACCGTGTCGGCAAGAACGCCATCGACGGCAGACTGCGCCGTATCGACAGCATGGAGCGCAATTGGGACGCTGTGCGCACACAGCTGCAAACGGTTCCGTCGTCCGCTTCTCTTCGTGCGCTGCTGAAGGACATCGGCTGCCCCTATTCTCCCGCGCAGATCAATATTGACGATGCTCTCCTTAAGGACACCTTCCTCTACTGCAAGGAGGTTCGGCCGCGCTATACCGTTTTCCAGACGGTGTACGACCTCGGTCTTATGGACAAGCTTTCTGACCGCGTGATCGCACGTATAAAAACGGAAGAGTGACAGAGCAAAGCGCTCGTCAAGGATTCTACGCGAGGGTTTTGACAAGAATCCCGCAGGGGGCGCTGTGTCTCTGCCGTTCGCCTGCGTGCAGCTTTGCAAGGCTCTTTTTTCGATATGCAAATCCCCAACTGCTTCAAATTACGGCAGTTGGGGATATTTTCATTTTATGAGTTCGCTTTTTACCGCTTTTGCGATCATCTGACGCCCCTCCTTGGAGTTCAGCACCTCAACAACGGTTTCACGCACAAGCGCCTTGAACGCCTCGCTTTTCAGCATGGCAGTCAGCGGCGCACTGTCGTTATTGCGGCTTTCGGCGCTTGCGACAACCGTTCTTTTCGGTGCGGAAGGAACGGCGGGCGGCTCCTCCTCGGGAAGCTCACCGTTCAGCCAGCTGTCCATCGCGGCGGGGTCGTCCGATCCGCCGCGCAGATATTCTGCCGAAACGCCGAAAAATGCCGCCAGCGCTTTCTGCTGCTCCTGATTCGGAGTGAGACGTCCCGTCTCGAACTTTTCTATCGACGTTTTGGGAAAGCCGAGCGCCGCGGCAAGCGCCGGACGGCTGAGTCCCTTTTTACCGCGAAGCTGTTCTATTCTCTTTGAAATTGAAGTCATAATTATTGCGTTCTCCTTTATATGTTCTTTGTCACAGCATCTGCCGCCGTTATATTCTCTCCGCCGCGCCATGCTGTCCCGGAATTTCCGGCGGGTGCGCCTATCTTTTCAACAGCCAGCTCTTCCCGTAAATGTACGGTGTTCCGCGTGAACCGTCCTCGACTTTTTTGAGCATCGCTTCCGCATCCGTAACGGCAAGACCGGCAAGCCTGTCGATCCCGCAGTCAAGGAGCGCAGGACACATAGGCACGGACGGGCCTATGAGTATGGTGCAGGCGTTTTCGCACAGTGAAAGCAGGTGGGGAAGGGTTTTGTTCACTATCGCGTTTCCCGTTATCAGCACTATATCGCATTGCGGCAGTATATAATCGCAGGCGCTGTCGGGATAGTCCCCGCTCTGCGGCGCACGCTCGATTATATATATCTGCGCCGCCTCGCGGTGTATCTGTTCGGTCATCTTCAGATGCCCGATCGCGGCTACCGTTTTGCCCTTGATATCAAGCCCCGCGGTACAGTAATTTTCAGCCGGTTCCTCACAGGTGAGAGCTTCCATGCGCTCTTTTGTATTATACCAGAGATTCGCCGCGGCAAGGGCAAGCCCCGCCTCGCGCAGATTCCAGCTTTTCACGGCGCTTGCGGCGTCCTTTATATCCATCCCTTCAAGCCCCGCCGGAAACACGGGCGCTATACTCTCCCCCTCGGTGCTCATGGCGATGCCGATCTTTCCTCCGCCAAGCGCCGCCGACCAGCGTTCCCCCCGTGCCGTGCGGTCAATGACCGCGCCGTGCGGGATATTTTCAATTATTGCGTCATAAAGCGAAAAAAACGAGTTCATTTTCCCCTCACAGTTCAAAAATTAATTCTTTGTTCATTGTAGCACAAAACAAAATAATTGCCAATAGCCACGCTTCGTGGTACTATCTATATGTATTTATATGTCTTTATTTTTCAATGAAAGGAGCGAAAATGAAGCGTATAATCTGCATGATATGCACAGGCGCACTGGCTTTCGGTATGCTCGCGGGCTGCGGGAAAAAGGCTGCATCCTCCGAAACGCCCGCAGAAACCGGAAGCACACAGGAAATTATCCCTCAGGCGACGGCCGCCCCTGTAAGCACACCCAAAATATCCGCACGCTACAACAGTCTCGACGAGGGCGACAAGGATGAGATAAGTCAGGTCCGTGCGGAGCTCAGCTCGGTAGCGCAAAGCTGTATAGATATCTACGAAACGGCGGATCGCGGCAGCGCGATAAACGCAGTGCTCTCCGCCGATACCGTGCGCGCCATGGTTGACAGGATAGGTCAGCAGGGCTTTGCCGCGATAGATTTTGACGGCAGGCTCGATATGCGCTGTCCGGAGTCGATTGAGTATTTCGGAAGCTGCATCGACAGCGGAAACGACATCTCCGTTTCGTACTATATGGTCTACAACGACGGGCAGATAAGCGTCTACCACCTTGGCCGCCAGAACGGTCTGTGGTACCTCATTGCAATGTCCTCCGGCTGGGACAAGGACTGCAAGCCTGAGTTTCTGACCGAGGGGCGCTATGTGATAGGCGATGTGAGATACACCGAAAAGGGCTGGCTCATATACAGCCGCGACACCGACAGCTTCGACGCAAACCAGCGCTCCAACACAAATTCCTATGTGTTCATCCGTGTAAAGCCCTGCGCCGCCGACAAAAAAGCACTCTGCGACAAATATATAAAGCCGATAGGGTATTTCGAGAACAATCTGTTCACTACCACGTGGACACAGGCCGACTTTACCCCGATCGACTTCAACAGCCTTTTCTCCATGCTTTTCGGGATGTACAACGGTACGCAGTCTCTTACGGCGTCGAACGTTGAAGGCTACTACCCCTCTGTTGGAGGCACGCGTCTTTCGCTTGTCCCGACAGAAAGCTTTGAGCGCACGGTGCAGCACTATTTCAATATCGACTCCTCCGTTCTGAAAGCCATTTCAGATTACAGCTTTGAGCGCGGCGGGTATTATTTTCTGGGCTATGCCGACGGTATGTACAACGTCACACCGCGCTTTCCAGAGCCGGAAGTGACAGACTATTGGTATAATTCCGACGGGAGCGTCACAATGCGTGTTGACGCGGTATTCAAATGGTACGGCACGGACAGGGCGTTTTCACACGACGTTACCGTCATGGAGACCTCTGACGGCTTCCGCTACGTCTCCAACACGCTTTACGCCGACGAAAACAGCATCCTCCCGGAGCGCAAGCTTTCAATGCTGCTTGATATTGAGCTTGAGAAGCTCGATTCATAGCTTGTAAAAGCCGCGGCAAAGCTGTATTATATGTGCGGCAAATAAAAAGTATTTACAGAGGTATATTTATGGACTTGGCAAAGCTGAAAAACTGTGAGCTTTTTCTGTTCGATATGGACGGAACGCTCTATCTCGGAGACAATGTTTATTCCGGTGCGATCGAGCTTATGAATGATCTTCCCGCTCTCGGGAAAAAATATATTTATCTTACAAACAACTCCTCCCGTGCAGGAAGCGATTATATCACCCGCCTGCGCCGTCTCGGCTTCCCGTGTGAGCGGGAAAACGTCTTCACCTCCGGCATGGCGACGGGTATGTATCTCAACCAGCGCCATCCGGGCGCAAGCGTGTACCTCGCCGGAACAAAGGCGTTTTACAGGGAGCTTCTGAGCTATGGCATAAAGCTCATCAATGACGAAAACGGCCATACCGACGCCGGCGCCGCCGATGTCGTGGTGCAGGGCTTCGATACTGAGCTTGTATATGAAAAGCTTGATCTTGCGTGTCATTTTCTGCGCCGCGGGGCGGAATTTATCGCGGCAAATCCCGACTGGGTATGCCCTATGCCCAACGACGAGGTTTTGCCCGACTGCGGTTCGATTTGTGCGCTGCTCACCGCATCCAGCGGGAAAGAGCCGATCTATATAGGCAAGCCTAACCGCAACATGGTTGATGTTATCTCCGCGATGACGGGTATCCCCAACGAAAAAATATGCTGCGTCGGCGACAGGCTTTATACCGATATTGCCGTCGCCCAGAACGCCGGTGCGGTATCGGTGCTCGTGCTCTCGGGCGAGACGACACGCGAAATGGCCGACGGGGCAGAGCGCAAGCCGGATTATATCCTTGCCGACGTTCATGAACTGCACAATCTTCTGAAAGCGGATCACGCGTGACCCGGTGCGGCAGCGCCGGTATCAGTACGTAATAAATATTTCAGGGCGCGTCCTGCCGGCGTGCCCTGTGTTTTTAAGGTGTCTATGAAAATAACCTATATTTTTCCGCTTGCGCTTTTCCTGCTGCTTACGCTGTTTTTCATCTCTCTTCCGAATCTGCGTACATGCCGTCTCCCCTCCCATGAAAAGGGCAGGACGGCCATAGGCAGGTATGATCTTATAATCATGGCGGTTATTATGTTCGTCTACGGCTGCGCCGCGTTCCTTGGGCTTGGAAACAAGGCCTCTCCGGAGAGCTTTGCCGCAATGGAAAATGTGAGCGCCGCAGTATACCTTGCGGAAGATAAATACCCCTCGCGCATAATGCTCTTTTCCGGCGTCGGCGAAGGTCGGTACACGGTAGAATTTTCCGAGGACGGGGAGAGCTGGCAGCGCCTTGAGGATTTTGAGCAGGACTATGTGAGCGTTCTCAAATGGAACGAATATATTCCCTCAACGGAGCTTAAGCCGAGATATGTCCGTTTTACCGGTGTCGGCAGCGTGTATCTGGGCGAAGTTGCGATGTATGACGGAGACGGCGAACAGATCGCCCTTTCCCCCGCCGACAGCGGCGCCGCTTCCGTACTCATCTGCGATGAGCAGGATACGGCTCACTCGAGGCAGCATTTTCTCAACTCCACCTACTTTGACGAGATATACCACGCCCGCACCGCATGGGAGCAGCTTAACGCTGTCAAGCCATATGAGGTGTCGCACCCGCCGCTCGGCAAGCTGCTTATCGCGCTCGGTGTGCGCATTTTCGGTATGAGTCCGTTTGGCTGGCGCTTTATGGGGACGTTTTTCGGTATACTGATGCTGCCGGTCATATATGTTTTCGCAAAAAAAATGTTCGGCGGGTACAGCGTTCCCGCGGCGGCTGCAATAATCCTTGCCTCCGATTTCATGCACTTTGTGCAGACAAGGATTGCCACCATAGACACATACGGTGTGTTTTTCACACTTTTGATGTACCTTTTCATGTATCTGTTCATTGACCGTGAGTACAACGGGGAGCATCGGCGCGCACTTGTGTTCCTCGCGCTGTCCGGCGCAAGCTTCGGACTTGGGGCGGCGTCAAAGTGGACGGGCATCTACGCCGGCGGCGGGCTTGCCGTCCTATGGGCGCTGTTCTGGATATTCAACCGTGAACGCGGCTTCAGAGCCTTTGCAAAAAACGCTCTTTTCTGCGTTGGTTTCTTTGTTGCCATTCCCGCACTTATCTACTATGTCAGCTACGCCGCATACGGCGTCGCCGCGGGTATGCACGGCGTCGGGATGTTCTTCAAAAAAGAATACTTCGATATCGTGATCGACAACCAGCAGTTCATGTTCACCTACCATTCCGGCCTTGTGTCAGAGCATCCGTACTCCTCCAAATGGTATCAATGGATACTCGACATCCGTCCGATACTCTATTATCTTGATTACTACGGCGACGGAACGCGCTCATCCTTCGGCGCGTTTGTGAACCCCGCGCTTTGCTGGGGCGGACTGCTGGCGCTGTTTGTGCTGCTTTTTACGGCAATTTTCAGGCGTGACAGGCAGGCGCTTTTCATTCTCATTGCATATCTCGCTCAGCTTCTGCCGTGGGTACTCGTGCCGCGTCTCACCTTCGAATACCACTATTTCCCCTGCTCCGTTTTTCTCGTACTCGCGCTTGCGTATGTGTTCAGGCTCATGCGCCTCGGCACTCCCCGCTGGACGCTGTATGTCGGCGGCTTTTCTGCCGTCTCCGTTCTGCTGTTTATCATGTTCTATCCGGCTCTCTCCGGAATGAGGGTCGATAACTCCGCCGCCTCGGCGCTTCTGGGCTGGCTGCCCACATGGCCGTTTTAAAACGTATCCCCCCGTAAAAACTCTGTCGGGGGGAGTAGGCTGAAATATAATATTCCGTCCGCATGATGAATATAATGTTATATTGAATAAGCGCCCTGAACGGGCGTGGTGAAAGTGCGTGTGCTATGAAAAGAAAAGCGATCAATATCATTCTGACGGCGGTGCTTATAATCGCGTTTGCCGCCTGCATATGCCTGCTTGCCGGGCAGATACGCTCTGTAAGGCTCAACACGGAGGCGACCCGTTTTCTTTCTCAGGGCGAATACGAGAAAGCGCGTGATATTTTTTCACTTCTCGGCGACGACGCCATGGTCAGCCGCTGCGGTGAGCTTATCGAACACCGTACATATCTCGATGCAAAGGCGCTTCTTTCCTCAGGTGAGTATGAAGCGGCGAAGGAGCTGCTGCTGACCGTGCCGGAGCATCTTGACGCGCAGGAGCTGATAACGGAATGTGACTATCTGCACGCATGCAGGCTGGAGGATGACGGGGATGCGCTCACCGCGCTGCGTCTTTTTGAAAGTCTGGGCGGTTATTCCGACAGCGCGGACAGGATCACGGGACTTAAGGACACGCTCTACGCTCAGGGCTGTGACCTTGCAAACCACTGCAATTTTTACGGCGCTCATGAGATATTTGCGTCGCTTGGCGATTATCTTGACAGCGAAACCATGCTCAAGCGCTGCGATGCGCGCCTGTCAATGGCGGAGGACGGCAGCAGACCCATTATTGACCCGCAAAACCTTTTCGCAAGCTTCCCTACCGGCGATCTTTATACCGCAGATACCGGCTACATATTTATCCCAGAAAATTACGGCAGCACAACGGAATTTCTCATTTTCTTCCCCGGCGGCAGGGACATTGAGGAGCCGAGGGATTATATCTACAACTGCATCAACGACTCATCCGAGGACACCGTTATTCTTTTCCTGTACAAAAACGGGCTTGGCGATATGGAAGGCAAGGCGGAAGCCGCTCTTGATACGCTCAAAAGAGCGGCGGATGAATGTTCGCTCACACTCAAAGCTCCGCTCCTGTGCGGGACAAGCATGGGCGCGTACCCCGCCATGCACGCCGCCGCGTACTATTACCTGAACCATTCGCTCACCATCCCCAAGGTGCTGTGCTTTGACGCTGGGGTCGATTGGGAGGAGACCGATCTCACACTCTCTGCTTACGAGTGCGCCCAGCTTGCAAAGGCCGGTACGGAGTTCTGGCTGTTTGAGCAGTACGGCGTCGGCATGAACAGGGAAGGCATAAATCTCATGGCGGCTTCCGGCTGCAATGTGACCATGTTCGTATGCGCAAATCAGGATCACAACTCTATCCTGTACGACGCGCTGGACTGCGGCATGATAGATTGGGCGTTCGGACGCATCGCGCCGATAAAGTCCGACAACTACACCTACATTCCGCTCAATGCCGACTCGGTATATCCTTATTAAGTATAGATACCGCGCCCCTGAAAAGGGGCGCGGTATCTATGGCATCATGCGTGCATCATGCGTTGAAGCTTTTGAAAAAATTGCTGATAGTCTCTTTGTCAAGCGCGGCTCTGCCCTGTATCATCTCCCTGCTGCCGCCGCCCCTGCCGCCTATTCCGGCGTTTATCGCCTTTGAATTTGCGCGGAGGTCAATGCTTTTGCTGCCGATGATGTAATTATATCCGGCTTCGTCGCTGCCGGAAAATGCCGCCGCGATCGAGCCGCATTTTCCGGTGAGCATATTCACAAGCTCCCGCAGGGCGATATCGTCAAGCACATTGTCAAAAACGCAGATATTGCCCTCGGTTTCGGCGGTGCTTTCGGCTTTCATGCGGGCAAGCTCCATACTGAGCGCGGAAATGCGCTCCTTCTGCTTTGCAGCGTCGCTCAGCACGCGCCCGACCGCCTTGCCGCACTCGTGGCGCTTCGCGCTCAGCAGCTGCGACACGGCAGTTATATTTTCCTGCATGATCCTCACGGTATCAAGCGCGTCCATGCCGCATACAAGCGTTACCCTTATCCCGCCTCTGTGGCGCATAAAATCGAGTATCTTGATAAGCCCGACCTCGCCCGTGCGGTACACATGCGGCGCGCAGCAGGCGCAGCGGTCAACGCCCGGGATATCGACGATCCTTACATCGTGGGTAAGCTCAAGCTTGCTGCGGTAATCCATCGAGGCAAGCTCCCCGCTGCCGGGGAAAAAGGCGGTAACGGGAATGTCGGCGCGTACTGCCTCGTTCGCACGTTTTTCGATCTCCATAAGCTCGTCCCACGTAAGCTCTTTGTCAAAGTCTATGGTCATGCTCTCGCCGCCCATATGGAAGCCGACGTTTTCAACACCGTGCAGCGTATGAGAAATGCCGGAGACAATATGCTCGCCGCTGTGGTTCTGCATACGTCTGTAACGCTGCTCCCAATCGAGGGAGCAGCTATATTTTTCGCCGACATTCAGCGGCGCGGCGACAAAATGCAATATCTCCCCGCCGTTTTCTTTCACATCCGTCACACGCGCCGTGCCTATATAACCCGTATCCGCGTTCTGCCCTCCCCCGCCGGGGAAAAAAGCAGTCCTGTCAAGCGTGACGGCGGCGCCGTCCTTCGTTTCGTACACGCCCGTCACAACGGCGTCAAATTCGTGTATGTGGCTGTCCTCATAGTAAAGCCGTCCGGCAATACCGCTTATTTTATCGTTCATATCACTCTTACTCTCAAAACATTATCCATTCTGCGTATGGCCTCCGCCACATCCTCTCCGATGGCTGTGCCAAGGTCAACGATGGTATACGCATACTCGCCGCGGGGCTTGTTTATCATATGCTCAACGTTGATGTTCCTGTCGCCGACAAAATCGAGTATCTTTGTAAGCATACGCGGCACATTGCGGTGCAGCACGCACAGGCGGCACACGCCCATGCGGCTCAGCGCGGCGTTGGGAAGGTTGACGGAGTTTCTTATATTTCCGTTGAGCAGGTAATCATAAAGCTCCTCCGCCGCCATTTCCGCGCAGCGATCCTCGCTTTCGGGCGTACACGCGCCGAGATGCGGCATTGCGATCACATTCGGAGCCTTGAGAATGACCTCGTTGGGGAAATCCGTAACATACTTGCCGACCTTCCCGCAGTCGAGAGCCGCGGTCATTGCGATATCGTCCACTACTTCCGCACGAGACTCGTTTATAATGCGCACACCCTGCTTCATCATGGAAAAAGCCTTTTCATTGAGGAGATGGTGCGTACTTTCGGTATAGGGGACGTTAATGCTTATAAAGTCGGAAAGAGAGAAAATCTCCGAGATATCATCGCAGCGCTTCACCTCGCGGGAAAGCTGCCACGCCGCTTCGACCGACATGAACGGATCGTAGCCGTAAACCGTCATGCCGAACTCAAGTGCGATATTCGCCACCAACGCACCGATCGCGCCGAGTCCGATAACTCCGAGGGTCTTCCCCAGAAGCTCAGGACCCGCGAAATTCGACTTGCCCTTTTCAACCAGCGACGGTATCTCTTCTCCCTTTCCCGCAAGCGTCTTCACCCATTCGACAGAGCCGATAACGTCTCTCGACGCCATCACCATAGAGCATATCTCCTGCTCCTTCACCGCCTGCGCATTTGCACCGGGGGTATTGAAAACGACTATCCCCTTCTCGGCACATTCCTCCACCGGAATATTGTTGAAGCCTGAACCCGCCCTCGCAACGGCAAGCAGATTTTCGCCGAAATCGTATTCGTGCAGATTTGCCGAGCGGATAAGCATACCGTCGGGCGCGTCGATATCCGCGCCTACCTCACAGCCGTGCTTTTTCAGTCTCTCGATGCCGAACGGGGAAATTGCGTTCATTGTTTTTATCTTAAACATGCCTTACCTCAAACTCTTTCATATAATCCGCAAGCTTCGCCGCGCCCTCAACGGGCATGGCGTTATACAGTGACGCCCTCATCCCGCCGGTGAGCTTATGTCCCTTGACATTTACAAGACCGCGCTTCGCCGCGCCCTCTATAAATTCCGCATCCAGCTCTTCGCTGCCCGTGCGGAATGTGACGTTCATCTCGCTGCGCGAATCCCGACGGGCATGCGGAATATAAAGTCTGCTGGCGTCGAGTACATCGTATATAAGCCGCGCTCTCTCCGTGCGGAGCTGCTTCATTCCATCGACTCCGCCGTTTTCAGCCACCCAATCGAGTACCAGCGAAAGCATATATATGCACCAGCACGGTGGCGTATTGAGCATGGAATCCTTGTCGATAAGCGTTTTGTAGCTCATGATTTCCGGCGTGAGCGCCATCTCGCGGCCTGCAAGAGCCTTGTCGATGATCACCACGGTCAGCCCGGCAGGAGCCATATTTTTCTGCGCGCCAGCATAGATGATGCCGTATTCTGACACATCAACAGGACGTGAAAGAATATCCGACGACATATCGCACACGATCGGCGCGGAACACACGGGTGTATACTGCCACTCGGTACCGTATATCGTGTTGTTGGCGCAGTAGTAGAAATATTCCGCCCCGTCCGTAAAGCTCAGCTCGCTCTGCGCGGGAACGCGGTCATGCCCGGACGCGCCGCTGTCGTATATCACGTTGACCGCGCCGTATTTCTTTGCTTCCTTTGCCGCCTTGCCGGAAAAATTGCCGGTAACGGCATAGTCGGCGGTATTGCCGCAGAGAAGATTCATCGGTATCTGCGCAAATTGCAGCGTCGCTCCGCCCTGCAAAAAGAGTATCTCATGCGTATCCGGCACGCTGAGCGCACTTTTAAGCTTCGCCTTCGCACCGTCAAAAATCTCCTGAAAGCTCTTGCTGCGGTGGCTCATCTCCATTACGGACATTCCGCTGCCGTTATAATTCATTATCTCTTTTCCGGCCTTTTCAAGCACGCTCTCCGGCATGACGGATGGACCGGCGGAAAAATTGAAAACTCTGTCCTTCATATCTTTATATGCGCTGTGCGCTTCAGCACACCAATTCTCCTGTAAGATTATCGCCCTCAACGCCCGTGATCCTCACGTCGAGAGTTTTGCCCCGCAGATTTTCGCCCCTGACCCCGACAAGCACATATGTGTCGCTGTGGCCGGTAAAGCAGCCGCCTTCGCCCGTCTCGAACAAAACCGGAAGCGTCTGCCCGACGGAAGCGGCAAGAAATTCCTGATGCATCCGTTCGCATACGCGCTGCGCCTCGTGGGCGCGTCTGTCCTTGACCGCCTTTGTACACTGCCCGTCCATCTTATCCGCTGGCGTCCCCGGGCGGCGCGAGTACGGGAAAATGTGCATATCGGAAAAAGTGCATTTTTGAATAAATTCAAGCGTTGCGGCGTGATCCTCATCGGTTTCGCCGGGGAAGCCCGTTATAAGATCGCACGTAAGGCCGCAGCCGGGAAAATATCTGCGCAGAAGCTCCACCGCGGAGTAAAAGCGCGCCGTATCGTACTTGCGGTTCATCGCTTTGAGCGTCCTGTCACAGCCGGATTGAAGCGAGAGATGAAAATGCCTGCACATTTTTCCGGTTCCGGCAAGACGGCGGCAGAAATCCTCCGTGATGACCGTCGGCTCAAGCGACCCGAGACGGATGCGCATATCGGGCGCGGCGGCGGCGCAGGCAGTTATCACGTCGGCAAGATCCGGCCTGCCCGGCAGATCGACGCCGTAGGAGGCGACCTCTATCCCTGTCAGCACAAGCTCCCTGAATCCGGCGTCGTTTATTTTTTTCGTCTCTGCGGCGGCGTCCTCTATCGGCAGGCTGCGAAGTCTGCCGCGGGTGTACGGGATTATGCAATAGGTGCAGAAGTTTACACAGCCGTCCTGAATTTTAAGCATTGCCCTCGTGCGTCCGGCGACCGCGCCGGCCGGAAGCTTTTCGATCTCCCGCCGTTTGAACGGTTCGTCTATATTGCGGTACTTTTCGCCCTCTGCGGCGGCTTTTTCAACCGCGTCAACAAGCTTTTCACGGTTATTCGCCCCGAATATAACATCCGCGCCGAGCGCTTCCGCCGCCTCCGGCTCTATCTGCGAATAGCAGCCGCACACAGCGACGACAGCGTCCGGATTCTCTTCCCGCAGGCGGCGTATAAGCTGTCGGGACTTTCTCCCGCTCTCCGCCGTTACGGCGCAGGTGTTGACAATGACCGCATCGGCAAGCTCACCGGTCGCGCACGGCTCATGGCCGCGTTCATGCAGAAAAGTTTCCATTGCCTGCGTTTCATATTGGTTGACCTTACAGCCGAGAGTGGCTATAATATACTTCATGCATAACTCCTATAAACATATGATCTGACGGTGAAAAAATGGAACATTATCTTGATAATTCCGCCACCACAAGGGTGTGCGAGGCCGCCGCGAAGGCGGCATACGAGGCGATGACAAGCATATATGGAAACCCCAGCTCCACGCACACAAAGGGCAGGGAGGCGAAAAAGCTGCTTGACAGCTCAAGAGCGCAGGCTGCCGCGGCAATCGGCTGCAAATCGGCTGAGCTTGTCTTTACCTCCTGCGGCTCCGAAAGCGACAATTGGGCGCTGCTGTCCGGTGCGGAGGCGATGCACAGAAAGGGAAAACATATAATCAGCTCATCGGTCGAACACGACGCGATACGCAAAACGCTGGATGAGCTTGAAAAGCAGGGTTATGAGATAACACGTCTCGCCCCCGACAATACCGGCGCGATAAGCGTTGAGTCGGTCAAAAACGCGCTGAGGGACGATACGATACTTGTTTCTCTCATGCTGGTGAACAACGAGACAGGCGCTGTGACTGACATCAGGGGCATTGCGGATATGCTCAAAAAATCCGGCTCACAGGCGCTTTTGCACACTGACGCGGTGCAGGGCTTCATGAAGGTGCCGTTTTCCGCAAAAACGCTGGGTGCGGATATGATAAGCGTCAGCGGGCATAAAATACACGCCCCGAAGGGGATAGGCGCGCTCTATGTGCGCGACGGACTTCGTCTCAAGCCCTTTATCGCGGGCGGCGCACAGGAAAACGGCAGACGCGCCGGAACCGAGGCAATGCCGCAGATAGCGGCATTCGCGGCGGCGTGCGCGGAGGCGTCAAAAAACATGGATGCAGGCATCAGCCGTATGGCGGCGCAGAAAGCGGAAATAATCGACCGTCTCTCCGCCGGGATACCGGAGCTGAAATATGTACGCACAGCCGCCCCGCATATTCTCAGCATTTCCCTGCCCGGCTGGCGCAGTGAGGTTCTGATGAACTACCTTGAGGCGCGTGAGGTCTATGTGTCGAAAAGCTCCGCCTGCAAAAAAGGCGGGAGAAGCCATGTGCTTGAAGCCATCGGCATGAAAAGCGATGTGATAGACGGCGCGATACGCATAGGTCTTTCCCGATTCACGACAGATGATGATATTGACACCCTCTGCGCCGGACTTATCGACGCGAGGAACACCCTGTCGCACAGATAATTATATATATTAAAGTCCCTTTTTCCTTGCTTCTATCGACATGAGGACTATCTTTTCGCAAAGCTGCGGGTATTCTATTCCCTCAACCTTTGCAGCTTTCGGTATAAGACTGTTCGGCGTCATGCCGGGGAGTGTGTTCACCTCAAGGCAGTAGGCATTTCCGTCCTTATCCATGATGAAATCCGTGCGGGAATAGACGGAAAGTCCGAGCGCCTTGTGGAAACGCATCGCCGCCTCGCCAAGCGTTTTCTGCTCCTGCGCGGTTATGGGCGCCGGGCAGATCTCCCGTGCGGCAAGACTGCCGCTCTGATATTTTGCAACATAGTCAAAGGTGTTGCCCTCAGGCGGGACTATCTCTATCGCGGAAAGATACTTATCGCCTAAAATGGTCTGTGTAAACTCACGTCCGGTTATTTTTTCCTCGACGATTATGCGGTTGTTGTAGAGCAGTATCTCATTGAGCGCCTTTTCAAGCTCCTCCTTCGTATCCGGAAGAGCCACGCCGATGGACGAGCCGCCGTTGACGGCTTTCACAACACAGGGAACGGGAAGCTCCCCGACAAGCGTGGGAATGTCTTCCTTTGAATAGACGATCTCTCTCCACTTCGGGGTAAGCACACCGGCAGATTCCATTATGCGCTTTGCGACCGCTTTGTCCATGGCCATTGCACTGCCGAGGGGATTGGAGCCGGTGTATGGCACATCCATAAGATCAAGCGCGGCCTGAATTTTGCCGTCTTCGCCGTCCGCCCCGTGCAGCCCCAGAAACACGCAGTCTGCCAGCGCACATATTTCAAGTACGTTTTTCCCTATGCGGGAAGGGCTTTTAAGCTTTCTTGACGCCTTGACCGCTTCAAGGTCGGGCGCGGTCTGTTCGATCGCGGCGGCGCCGCAGAATCCGTCGGGCGCATCGAACGCGTCCTCAAGCGCGCCGTCATAGTCCTCAAGTCCGAGATACATATCCACAAATATCGCCTTATGTCCAAGACTTCTGAGAGCCTTGCACACCGAGGTGCTTGTAACAAGGGCGACCTGACGTTCGGTACTGATGCCGCCGCCGAGAACTACTATTTTCATATTCGGATATCCTTTCATAATGTTCATTTCAAAGAAATATTTTATCACTTAACCGCGCTGCACACAAGGGAAAAATATTTGCCGTTCACATAATTTATACGCTGAATTAACAATTTGTTTATTCCTTTTTTGTTTACTGTGATATTATATTGATAATAAATCACAGGCAGGTGCAATGCTGCGGTCTTGCGGCTGTCTGATTATAGGTAAAGTGAGGAGATATCAAGATGGATAAAAGCAGCATAGAGGCAGTGATCGCCAAAATCAAGGAGCTTGTTGCAAAGGGCAACGTTTCGCGCATAGTTATCAAATCAAAGGATGGAAGCGAGCTGGTCAACATTCCGGTGAACGCCGGTGTTGTCGGCGGCGTCGTCATGCTCAGCGCCGCAAAATGGGTGCTTATAGCGGGTGCGCTTGCTACTGTCGTCGCGGGCTGCACGGTTGAGGTCGTAAAGGAAAACCATGAGATAATCAGCGTTGTAAAGCCCGAGGACGGCGAAAAGCTCAAGAATACCGCCGCCGCTATTGTCGGCGAGGTCAAGGAAAAGGTCATTGACCTTGCGTCCGATTCCGCCGCAAAGAGCGAAGACGTGAAGAGCGATGACGCAAAATGCAGCAGCGCAGAGTGCGCCGGTGCGCATGACGCCGATGTGACCGAGATCCGCGAGGAAAAGGCCGAAGAAAAAGAAGAAAAATAATTTGCCTCTCAGCGGATCATTCCGAAAAAGTCTCGCGGATTTTTTGCCAAGTGTTCATCCTGTCAAAATAATAATTTGACAGGATGATTTTTGTAACCTTTTCACAAGTTCTGCATCATTTATATGAAGGGGTACGGGAAGAGAGAGTATGAATGAAGCCTGACATTATTGACGAGCTTTTTAGAAAATATTATAATGAAGCAATGCTGTACACCATGTCCCTGTGCAAAAATGAGACGATCGCGGAGGATATAGTGTCTACGGCATTTTATAAGGCTCTTGCGTCTGCCGACGAGGAAATAAAAAACTTCAAGCCGTGGCTCCTGACTGTGTGCAGAAATGAGTTTTTCGGTCTGTGCCGGAAAAACAAGGCCATGTCTTATGATGAGCTTGCGGAGGATGTTGTGGACGACAGCGGGGAGATCGTTGACCGGCTTATTCTGAAAGAAGAATACCGGGCGCTTTACCACGCGATAGACAAACTCAACGCGGCACAGAGAGAGGTTATTATGCTCTTCTACTTTTCAGGGCTGCAAATAAAAGACATTGCAATGGTAATGGGAAAAAGCGAGAGCAATGTTAAAGTGCTTTTATACCGCGGCAGGGAGAAACTTAAAGAGCTGATGGAGGTAGCAGGATGATTCTTAAGGAGTGCTTTGAAAAAATAAAGAACGGAACGGCGACGGAGGAAGAAAAATCCTTCGTTGAGAAAGAGCTTGACACCATACTCAAAATAAAAAGTATTCTGGACAATCCTCCTGACGAGCCTGTGGTCGCCGAGGCGGAGCATGGGACCATTCTCAGAGCGAGAAGGTTATATGAAAGACGGACTTATATCAAAATTTTCATAATTACGGTGATAACTCTGCTTCTTATCGCGGCGCTTGTATGCGGGATCATTTTCATCCCCTCCTGCACCTCGGCGGCACATAAGATGAGATATGACAGAGATCAGGCAATTGAGATCGCGTATAATTATATCGCAGAGCATTACGGAGAAAACAAGGATGAGTTTTCTGTGCGCGATGTGGACAAGGAGCTCAGGATCAACGGAAGCCTGACCGATGCGGTCTATGTGTATGAGATAGAGCTGCGCAACGAGTTCCGTATCTATGAGCTTGGCGTAAGCACCAAGAGCGGCGCGGTCGAAGTGCTGGATTACGACGAGCACACCTGATTTTTCTCCCCGCGCAGGACGTTAAGCAGAATATAACCGGCACAGAATATATGTGCCTCAGAATATACGCGGCGCTGCCTTGATACTATATCAGGGCAGCGCCTTTTTATTTTTTTGGAATTTTTTATTTTTCCTGTAACCTGCCGCCGCCTTGTGCATCTATTATACGAAAGCGATAAATAAGAAGCCAAACAAATTGAAATGATAATTAATAAGGAGAAATACCATGAAAAATATAAATTCCAAGACCGCTCTTAACAACGCACTCACCTCCGTCGGTATCAGCGACGGGAATTACTGCTGTGAATATATCTGCCTTGAAAGCGGCTATTACCGCATGATAGTGAGTACGCTCATGCTCAAGTATGAGTTCTATGTTGACGCCTGCACCGGCGAGGTCTGCGGCATCAATACCGAGCCTGTCATTGACGTGACCGAACAGGCGGCAGAGCTCAGAATTTCCGCATAACGCATAATATAAATTATCAACTATCAATTTTCATCCCCCGTTTCCGGAATCGGAAACGGGGGATATCTGCTTGTCAAAAAAATCCGGCTCTATGTCAATAGTTGGGGTAGAGCAAAAGAAGACCTAAAAAACAGGAGTGA
>UROG01000038.1 GCA_900549485.1 uncultured Eubacteriales bacterium | reverse complement strand
GGGCTTCCTGTAGTTATTCGCTTTTTAGTGTCTACTTTTACTTGACAAGTGCACAGGGTACTGCGACCCCGGGACTTTTTCTTTCCTTTATTCAAGCTCGAACGCGCCGGTATAGAGCTTATAGTATACGCCCTTTTCCTCAATGAGCTTTTTGTGACTGCCGCGTTCGATTATTCTGCCGTGGTCGAGAACCATGATGACGTCGGAGTTCATGACCGTTGACAGGCGGTGAGCAATGACAAATACCGTTCTGCCCTCCATGAGCTTATCCATGCCCCGCTGCACTATCGCCTCGGTGCGCGTGTCGATGGAGGAGGTCGCCTCATCGAGGATCATAACGGGGGGATCGGCGACGGCGGCGCGGGCGATCGCAATGAGCTGGCGCTGACCCTGAGAGAGATTCGCGCCGTTATTGGCAAGCTTCGTTTCATAGCCCTGAGGCAGGCGCATGATAAAATCGTCCGCGCCCGCAAGCTTTGCCGCGGCCATGCATTCCTCATCCGTCGCATCAAGTCTGCCGTAGCGGATGTTTTCCATCACCGAGCCGGTAAAGAGGTTCGTTTCCTGAAGCACAAGCCCCAGTGAACGGCGCAGATCCTGCTTCTTTATCTTGTTGATGTTTATGCCGTCGTAGCGTATCTTGCCGTCGGCAATATCGTAGAAGCGGTTGATAAGATTCGTGATCGTGGTCTTGCCCGCGCCGGTCGCGCCGACAAAGGCGACCTTCTGACCCGGCTCGGCATAGACGGAGATGTCATGCAGCACGTCCTTGCCTTCCTCGTAGGCAAAGTCCACATTCACCATGCGCACGTCGCCCTTGAGCTCGGTATAGGTAAGGGTGCCGTCGCCGTGCGGATGCCGCCATGCCCAGCGCCCGGTGCGCTTTTCACTCTCGGTGATCGTACCGTCGGGAGCGATCTCGGCGTTGACAAGCGTGACATAGCCGTTGTCCGCTTCAGGCTCGCGGTCCACAAGATCGAAGATGCGCTGTGCGCCCGCCGCCGCCATCACGACGGTGTTTATCTGCTGGGAAAGCGTGTTCACGTTGCCGGTGAACTGCTTGACCATGTTGAGGAACGGGATAAGGATAGTAATATCAAAGGCTTTTCCGGAAAGACTCAGCCCCGGTACGCCGAGGATGAGGAACAGCCCGCCCACAAGCGCCAGCAGGACATACAGCACGTTGCCTATATTTATAATGATAGGTCCGAGACAGTTTGCATAGGTGTTGGCTTTAAGTCCGTCCGTGTAGAGCTTTTCGTTGAGCACGTCGAAATCCTCAATGCTCTTTTCCTCATGGCAGAACACCTTGACGACCTTCTGCCCGTTCATCATCTCCTGAACATAGCCCTCCGCCGCGGCGACGGATCTCTGCTGCTGCACGAAATACTTGGCGGAGCCGCCGCCTATCTTCTTGGACACGAGGAACATGCACACAACGCCGAGGACAAGCACCATTGTAAGCCAGATGCTGAAATACAGCATAATGGCAAAAACCGTCAGCACTATCGACAGCGACTGGATAAGCGTCGGGAGCGTCTGGGAGACAAGCATACGCAGAGTGTCGATATCGTTCGTGTAGTAGGACATTATATCGCCGGTCTTGTTCGTGTCGAAGAACTTTATCGGCAGATCCTGCATTCCGCTGAACACCTCGATGCGCAGCTTGTTGAGGTAGCCCTGCGTCATAATGGCCATAAGCTGGGTGTAGACCGTCATCGCTACCATCGACAGCACGTACAACGACGCGAGGATCACGATATAGCGCACGATCTCCGGCCTTGCGGCGATCCAGTCCCCGCTCTCGTACCATTTTTCCACAACGCTCAGCACCTGCTGCACAAAAAGCGACGGGACGGAGGAGACTATTGCCGAGAAGAGGATGCAGACCATGGTGAGAGGCGCCATAACAGGATAGTAGACGAAAAGTCTTTTTACGGCGCGGCCGAGGGAGCGGAAATCAGCCTTCGGTCTGCCTGCGCCGCCGGGTGCGCCCGCGGCGCGGCCTTTTACGTGATTACTCATTCTCTTCGCCTCCCTTCGTCTGCTGCTCATAGACCTCATGGTAAATGGGGCTTCGTTCCATGAGCTGTTCATGAGTGCCCATATCGGCGATGCGGCCGTTTTCCATTATTATAATAAGATCGGCATCCATAACGGAAGCAACGCGCTGTGCGATTATGATCTTTGTGGTTTCGGGGATGAACTTCCTGAAGCCTTCGCGGATAAGCGCATCCGTATGGGTATCGACCGCGCTTGTGGAGTCGTCAAGCACAAGCACAGCCGGATGCTTGAGAAGGGCGCGCGCTATGCAAAGGCGCTGCTTCTGTCCGCCGGAAACGTTGGTGCCGCCCTGCTCGATATAGGTATCGTAGCCGTCGGGGAAGGAGCGGACAAATTCATCCGCCTGCGCAAGTCTGCACGCCTCTTCCGTTTCCGCATCCGTCGCGTTCGGGTTGCCCCAGCGCAGGTTATCCTTTATCGTGCCGGAGAAAAGCAGGTTCTTCTGCAAAACAACGGACACGGCGTTTCTCAGCGTATCGAGATCGTACTCACGCACGTCCCTTCCGCCCACCTTCACGCTGCCCTCCGTAGCGTCGTACAGACGCGAGATAAGCTGGATAAGCGTTGTCTTACCGCTGCCCGTACCGCCGAGGATACCCACGGTCATGCCGGAGCTTATGTGCAGATCGACGTCGGAGAGCGATTCGCGCTTTGCTGCCTTTGAATATTTGAACGAAACGCCGTCAAAATCGATCGAGCCGTCCCTGACCTCAAACACGGGGTTTTCGGGGTTCGTGAGCGTGCTTTCCTCGGAGAGCACCTCACAGATACGGTGCGCGGACTCTACGGATATGGTTATCATGACGTATACGACGCTGAGCATCATAAGGCTCATGAGTATCATGAAGCCGTAGGTGATCATGCCGGATATCTGCCCCACGTCGATGACCGTACCCTGACTGCTTATTATGAGCTTTGAGCCGACATACAGAATAAACACCATGTTGAAGTACAGGCATATCTGCATAAGCGGCTGGTTGAACGCCACAAGGCGCTCGGCATAGGTGAAGTCCCGACAGATATTGTCGGAGGCGGCGGTGAATTTCTTCTTCTCGTATTCCTCCCGCGCAAAGCCCTTTACAACGCGCATTGCGCGCACATTTTCCTCAATGGATTCGTTGAGCTTGTCGTACTTTTTGAATACTGCGTTGAAAGCAGGCATCGCCTTGCGCGCGATCATGATAAGCCCGAACACCATGACGGGGACGACTATCACAAACGTCGCGGCAAGTCTGCCGCCCATAACGAACGCCATTGTCACGGCGAAGATGAACATGAGCGGTGAGCGCACCGCCATGCGGATGCACATCATGTATGCAAACTGCACGTTGCTCACGTCCGTGGTCATACGGGTGACGAGGGACGCGGATGAGAATCTGTCGATATTCTCAAAGGAAAAGCCCTGTATCTTCTCGTACATATCGTGGCGCAGATTCTTGGCAAAGCCGCCGCTCGCCTTTGAGCAGGTGTAGCCGCCCAGTGCGCCGCAGCACAGCGATATGCACGCAAGCCCCACCATCAGAAGTCCCGTTTTCACAAGACTTGACATCTCTATGCCCGCTTTTATATTGTTGATAAGGTTCGACGTGATAAACGGTATCGTGACCTCAACGGCGACCTCGATCACCATAAGGGCAAGAGTCAGCAGCGCCGGCGTTTTATATTCCCGAACGCTCTTCGCAAGCTGTTTTATCATTCTTCTTCCATACTTCCTTTCCCTATAATTTTCATCGCGTTTCCAAGCATGATATCCATTACCGGCAGAATGTTCTCCCTCTGCGCCTCGCTGAGTCCTTCGCACAGTCTCTCAAACACCTTGCCGTCGCACCGGCCAAGCTCCTCATGCAGCGCCGCCGCCTTTTCCGTGCTCGATATGCATTTGGAGCGTCGGTCAACGCCGCTGGGCGCCGTGCGGATAAAGCCCTTGCTCTCAAGCCGCTTGAGCATTTCCGTGACCGTGGTATGGCTGAGATGCGTGGCGTTTTCTATGTCCCGCTGGTTTATCTCCCCCGCGCCGTGCGTCTCCAGATAATGCAGCCGTCCGAGTATCCCGAACTGCGGTCCTGTCAGATCGGAGTCCCGCATGAACTCATCCATCTGGCGTCGGAAAGCACGGTTGATTATGGAAAAACGCATACCGACGGGCATTTTCATTTCAACTTCTTCCATTTTCACCTCATCGCGCAAATCCAAAACTCAATTTTATGTCGTGTGCGTCACATTTTAGCAAAACGGTTTTTTATTGTCAATAGTCTTTCTTGTAAAATTCACCAAAAATACATATTCGTTTTTGAGCACATTGACGAAGCGGTGAAAATCGTCCGGTCTGCCGGCAAAAAAGCATTTACTTGTTGCGCCGGGCGCGGTAAAATCTAAGCAAATCTTTTGAAAAAGAGGATAAAACATATGAAAGAAAACCCCGCCGGCCTGAAGCTGAATTATAAAAGAACGTTTCTGATCGGCTTTGCGTTCTTTGGGATACTGCTGCTCTGGCAGGTATACGACTCATGGTGTCCCACATTTTTAACGGACATATTTGCCCGCCGCATGTACGGCATGTCCTCCGCCGAGCTTAAGGCGGGCGACGCGTCCAAGATACTCAACGTGCAGTGGCTTGTCGGCATAATCATGGCCTGCGACAATCTTGCCGCGCTCATCCTTCTTCCGCTGTTCGGGCGGCTTTCGGACAGAACCGTCACGCCTATCGGCAAGCGTATGCCCTATATCCTTGTCGGCACGTTCGTCGTCGCCGTCGCTTTCCCGTTCATTCCCCTTTTCTTCCACCGCAACCAGATAGGCGGCATGATAGCAATGATGGTCGTCGTGCTCATCTTCATGATGATGTACCGCAACCCCGCCGTCGCGCTCATGCCCGACATCACGCCGAAGCCCCTGCGCGCCAAGGCCAACGGCATCATCAATATCATGGGCTATCTCGGCGGCGCCGCCGCGACGGTTCTCGGCATCTTCCTCAAGCTCAGCGACTATATAAACTCCGCTGACGAGGCGAGGAACGTGTGGACTATCGAGCTGCCCTTCATCATTGCATCCGTACTCATGGTCATTTCCGCGCTGGTGCTTTTCGCAACCGTCAGGGAAAACGAGCTTGCCGGGCAGCTCAAGGGCGAAATGGAAGAGGGCGAACGCCTTGCCGCCGTGGAAACGCCCATCGACGACGACAAGCCCATGTCCAGAGCCAACCGCAATATGCTCCTTGCCATTCTCGGCGCGGAGTTTCTGTGGTTCATGGCCGACAACTCCATCGGCACATACATCGGCAACTATGTTATCTACTACCTCAATTCCTCCTCAAGCTCCACCATGATACTCACCATCGCGGGCGGGCTTGCTTCCGTCGTCGGCTTTGCGATCGCCGGCGGTATTGCGGACAGGATAGGCCGCAAATGGACTATCTCAGCGGGACTTTGCATCACGTTCGCGGCGCTCCTGCTGATGTGCTTCGCCGCGCCTACGGGCGTTGTCGTGGGCGGAAAGGGCGAATTTGCCTTCCCCGTAATGCTGTATGCCGTATGGGTCATAAAGGGCTTCGGCATGGCGCTTGTCCACAACTGCTCGTTCCCCATGGTCGTGGAGCTGTGTTCGTCCAAGAAGATCGGTCAGTTCACCGGCTATTACTATGCCGCATCCATGTCTGCCCAGACCGTTACGCCCGTTCTTCTCGGCTATATCTTCAACGTCACTCTTGCATGGCGCGCCCTGCCCGTATACGCGACTGTACTCATCGCCTGCTCCGCCGTCGTCTTTACCCTGCTTGTCAAGAACATCAAGGCCTCAAAGGTGCAGAATGTTGTCGGCATAGAAGCGCTCGACGGCGACTGAGGTCATTAAGCTTTGTGAAAGAATCTCAACGTGGGTTCTTTCACAAGCCTGAAAACTCGGCGGAAAGCGCGGTCAAAAAAGTCCTGTAAGGGCTTTTTTGGCAAGCTGTGCCGCGCTCTGCGCGGCTTTATCACAACTGTTTTAGCGGCCTGCGCCGCAGGAGGATCAATATGAAAAAACGCAAGCACAGAAAACACGGACTGCTGAAGCTGGCGGCGGCAGGGCTTTTCATGCTCGCCCCCGGCTATGCCTCAAAGCGGCAGAAAGCGCCCTTCATCGGGGTGAACTTTGCCCACAGAGGACTGCACACGGAGGATAAGCGCGTACCTGAAAACTCCCTTGAGGCGTTCAGGCTCGCCGCAGAGGCCGGATACGGCATAGAGCTGGATGTTCAGCTGTCAAAGGACGGGCGCGTCGTCGTCTTCCACGACGATACGCTTGACAGGGTGTGCGGCGTCCGCGGCAGAGTTGATGACTATAAATATGATGAGCTGAAAAAAATGCCCCTTTGCGGAAGCTCCCAGACCGTCCCGCTCTTCACTGAGGTGCTGGATGTGATAGGCGGCAGAAGCCCTCTCATAGTTGAGCTTAAAACAGGTCCCAGAAACAAGGAGCTGTGCCGCAAGACCTACGATATTCTGGAAAATTACCGCGGCGAGGTGTGCATAGAGAGCTTCAACCCGCTCATCGTGGCGTGGTTCCGCTTCCACGCCAGGGATATAGTGCGCGGTCAGCTTGCCATGCCGATGAAGGAATACGGCAGGAAGGATGCCTCTCCTCCGCTGGCGTTTGCGCTCAGCAGAGGGCTTACCAACTTTATCGCCCGCCCGCAGTTCGAAGCGTATAAAATAGGCTTCCGCCCGCTTGGCATCCGCATCGCGGAAAAGCTCGGCGCGATGGCGATCGGCTGGACAAGCCATGAGGCGAAGAACGAAAAGCACCGCGACGGCGTTATTTTCGAGTTCTACAAGCCTGAGAAAAGATTTAAATAATGTGATTTTGGGAGGCTGTTATGCTGCTTAAACAAAGCCGTGTCCTCGGTCTTGTCACGCTTGCCTGTGTTGCCGTCATCACCTCGCATTGCTATCTTACGGAGCTGAGTGCATGGTCAGCATCAATATTTGTCATTGCATCCGGCTATTTTCTCTCCGCCGCTCATTATGACGATTTTTCCGACGGCGTCGGTGTAAAGTCCGCGCTCTGCTTTGCCGCCGGAAAGATCGGGAAAATATTCCCGCTTTATATACTCTGCATAATAGCCGCCTTTCTCCCCAGACTTTATTTTTCGCTCAAGGGCTTCTCCGCTCTGGACAGCGAATTTATGATCGGCGCATTTTTCAACGTTTTCCTTTTGCAGGCGTGGACGCCGGTGTATGTTTTTACCGTCAACGGCGTCGGCTGGTATTTCTCGGTATGCGTTCTGCTCTTTGCTCTTTTCCCGTTCATTCTCACATTTGTCAGACGCATCGGGACGATCAGGGGCTGTCTTGCCGCCGCAGCCGCCGTCACCCTTGTTCAGCTTGCCGTTTCCTATCTGTCTTGCAGATTTTTGCCTGTCGGCGACGTCAAATGGTTCAACCTCTGCTTTCCGCCGTTCCGCGTTTTTGATTTTACCCTCGGCGTCATTATCGGACACATTATAAAGGGCTTTCCGCGCCCCGAAAAATCTCCCGCCGCCGCGTCGGCCGCAGAGCTTTCAGCCGTTTTTCTTACCGTTCTTTCCATTTATATTTTTTATCGTATATACCTTAACGCCGAATTGAACTGGATAGGCTATACGCTTTTGTTTGCCGCGCCTACATTTGCGCTGGTGCTTGTCTTTGCCCGCGGGGAAGGATTTGTCAGCGCGGTCATCGGCAACCGCTTTTTCCGCCGCCTCGGTATGACCGGCGCCGCCGCATATATCGTACACGCTCTCGTCATTTCAAACACGATCTCTCTGGCGGTCCGCCTCGGTATTTCCGTGGGCGTACAGCACGTTCTGGTTCCTGCCGCCTCCGTCGTCCTCTCTTTCCTTATAGGTCATATCTGGGCGCTTATGCAAAGGAAAGCGTCTTCGGCTCATGCCGCCGGATAACAGCGCGTCTTTTCCTTCTCCCCGACGTATACGCACCGGAGAAAATGCCCGGAACCGGTTTTTGCCCGCAAGGCTTTTTGGCAGTCTCTGTCTTTTTTCGTGTTTTCCAAAAAACATTTTTAAAAAGTCTTGCAATTTGCAAACAATTCCGCTATAATATCAGAGCATTTCGCACGGGAGCGGACTTTTCTCCATGTGGCCGCAAGGCTTGGAGGAGGGGTTGAGGCTTCCGGAGGAATGGCGGCTGCGGAACGGCGGTTTCGCGGCCGGCCAAAATAACAAATCAAAGGAGAAAACCAAATGTCAGTAGTTTCCATGAAGCAGCTGCTCGAAGCCGGTGTCCACTTCGGTCACCAGACCCGCCGCTGGAACCCCAAGATGAGCGAATACATCTATTGCGAGCGCAACGGTATTTACATCATCGACCTTCAGAAGACCGTCAAGAAGCTTGAAGAGGCTTACGAGTTCGTCCGTCAGCTTTCCGAAAACGGTCAGTCCGTTCTTTTCGTCGGCACCAAGAAGCAGGCCACCGATGCAGTCAAGGAAGAGGCTGCCCGCGTAGGTATGTACTATGTCAACGCCCGCTGGCTCGGCGGTATGCTCACCAACTTCAAGACCATGCGCACCCGCGTCGATCGCCTTGCACAGCTCAAGAAGATGCAGGAAGACGGCACCTTCGATATGCTGCCCAAGAAGGAAGTCATGAAGCACCTCGGCGAGATGGAAAAGCTTGAGAAGTATCTCGGCGGCGTCAAGGATATGAAGAAGCTCCCCGGCGCTCTGTTCGTCGTTGACCCCCGCAAGGAGCACAACGCTATCGCCGAAGCACGCAAGCTGCACATCCCCATCGTCGCTATCGTTGATACCAACTGCGACCCCGATGAGGTCGATTACGTCATTCCCGCAAACGACGACGCTATCCGCGCCATCCGCCTGATCTCCGCCACCATGGCAAACGCCATTCAGGAAGGCCGTCAAGGTGTTGACGCCGAGGAAGCCGAGACTGCCGAAGCCGCAGAAGCTCCCGTTGAGGAGTGATTCCGCGCTCCCCCAAGGGGGATCAATCGAAAAAGTTAAAGAGGGGCGCTCTATTCGCCCCTTTTTTCGAGTTTTCTTTTAAAATATATTGTGGAGGATATAATTATGGCATTTACTGCTCAGGATGTTAAGACCCTGCGTGAGATGACTAACGTCGGCATGATGGACTGCAAGAAGGCTCTCCAGGCTACCGACGGCGATATGGATAAGGCAGTTGACTGGCTGCGTGAAAAGGGTCTTGCAAAGGCCGCGAAGAAGGCCGGCCGCGTTGCCGCAGAAGGTATGGCTTATGCCGAAGTATGCCCCGAGTGCGGCGTAGGCGCCGTCGTCGAGGTCAACTGCGAGACTGACTTCTGCGCAAAGAGCGAGCTGTTTGTTGAATTTGTCAAGGATATCTGCCATGTTGTTCTCAAGGACAACCCCGCCGATGTCGAAGCGCTCATGAACTGCAAGTACCCCGGCAGAGATATGACCGTTACCGAAGTCATGCCCGAGAAGGTCATGTCCATCGGTGAGAATCTCCAGATCCGCCGCTTTGTCCGCTTTGCGGAAAACACCTCCGTCGCTTACGTTCACGCGGGCGGCTCCCACGCCGTTCTCGTCAACCTCGCCGTTGAGGGCTGCGACGCTTCTGAGGTCGGCAAGAATATCGCCATGCAGATCGCCGCTATGAATCCCAAGTACTGGGACAAGAGCAATGTTCCCCAGGCCGACATCGACCATGAGCTTGAGGTTCAGGTCGCTCTCATGAACAACGACCCCAAGATGGCCGCGAAGCCCGACGCTATCAAGAAGAAGATCGCCGAAGGCAAGATCAACGCTTTCTACAAGGAAAACTGCCTGCTCCAGCAGGATTTCGTCCGTTCCGATCTGTTCAGCGGCTCCGTAGAGGGCTATATCGCAGACGCAGCGAAGAAGCTCGGCGGCTCCATCAAGTTTGTCAACGCCGTTCACTTCATCAAGGGCGAAGGCATCGAGAAGAAGGAAGAGGACTTTGCGGCAGAAGTCGCCGCCCAGATGAACATGGGCAAGTAAGTCTCCCCTTTCAGCAGAATATGAAATCATCAAGGGCAACAGCTTTTGCTGTTGCCCTTTAGTTTGTCAAAGAAGCAAGCTTCTTTGACAAACTAAAGAAGAAACATCGCGCCCATTATTACCAGCAGCTCGCTGTCGCCGCTTTCGCGGTACATGAGATATAATATCAGCAGCAGGATAATGTCGTCGTTGTCAAGCGGCTCCTTCGTTCCCGGCACAAGCCTTCCCAGCCTGCCGAGTATATCCCCCAGTCCTCCGCCAAGTCCGCCGAGAAACCCGCCGTTTCCCGCTGAGAAACCGGCGCCGCCTGCTGTGCCGGAAGTGAAGAGCCCGTTGGGGCGCGTCGGGGGATCCGGCGGGCGCTTCTGCTCAAGGCTCCCCTCGTCAATGCGCCGTACCTTGCCCGTATTGCCCTGCCAGCGGTTAAGCATCGCCCTCACTCTCCTCCATTGCAAGCCTTGCAAGTCTCATAAGCTTTGCGATTTTGAGAGCCTTATCCATTTTTCCGCGGCGCTTTTCCGAAAGATACGGCGACATCGCCTCCAGGATGCCTCTCTCGCCCCTGTCCTTTTCCCCGTCTGCGGACATGAGACGCATGATCCGCTTTATCATCGCCGCATCCGGCATATCCTGCTGCGCGCTCCCTGCACTCTCTCCGCTGCCGGCGCCGGCCATTATGGATTGGGCAAGCTTGCTTATCTGCTCCAGCTGCTGCGGGTCGCCCAGAACGCTGTTTATTCTGCTTTCCAGCTCATCCATGACCGACACCTCCCATCAGACTATTTCCCCATCATTCTGCGGACGTTTTCCGCAAGGCGCTTCCCCTCGTCTGTACTCAGAACGGCCGTCAGCATATCCTGCAGCGCCTTGCCGTCCCCGCTTTTTGCCGCGTGTTCTAGTTTTTCCGCATCGACCATACGGCTCAGCCGTTTTCCGTCCTCGCTCTCGGCAAGCCGTTTTACATCCTCCGCCTTGCCGAGTCTTTCCAGCTCCCGTCCCACATCCTCAAACCTGTTCACGCCCATACCTCCCATATCCTTTCTTTACAGTATATGTACCCGGACGGGAAATGATAATCCATAATTATCCGCGCCAATGCGGGAAAAGACTTGACAGCGCGGAAATTCGCACTATGATATATAAAAACCGCCGGACGTGCCGTCCGTGCGGCCATTTGGAGGTTTTTCATGATAAAGGCAGCCGTTTTTTCAGACACGCACGGGAACACGGCGCTCATGACCGAGGCGGTCAGGCGCACAAGACCGGACATACTCATTCACCTCGGCGATTACGAGCGCGACGCCGATGTACTCAGACGTGAGTTTCCGGAGATCCCGCTATACTCCGTGTGCGGCAACTGCGATCTTGCGCCGATGTCGCCGCTTACCGATATAGTGCCTCTCGGTCCGGTAAAGGCGTTCATCTGCCACGGACACAGCTATGATGTCGGTTACGGCGCCGACAGGCTCGTCTATGCCGCGCAGGAGCAGGGCGCGAAAATCGCGCTGTTCGGTCACACGCACACCGCGTATAACGGAGAAGCGGGCGGGGTGAAGGTGATAAACCCCGGCACGGCGGGCAAGGGCAGAGCGCCGACCTACGCCGTGATAGAGGTTTTTCCAAACGGCGGCATAGCGTCGGAAATAAAAGAGCTGTAAACGGATTTGTTCACATTATTTCCGTTGTTATTTTCGAAAAAGGTGTTATAATAAAATTTTAGAGAATATACCGCCGCGCAGCGGGGAAGATATGCTTTCCCGCGCTCAGGCGGCAGCTTGGAGGTTTTATAAATGACAAGAATAGATATATTTTCCGGTTTTCTCGGTGCAGGCAAGACCACGCTTATCCGCAAGCTCATTGCCGAGGGCTACAAGGGCGAAAAGCTTGTGCTTATTGAGAACGAGTTCGGTGAGATCGCGATCGACGGCGGCTTCCTCAAGGACGCCGGTGTCGAGATATCCGAAATGAATTCCGGCTGCATCTGCTGCACACTCGTGGGCGATTTTACAAAAGCGCTCAAGAAGGTCATCGACGATTTCAAGCCGGACCGCGTTATTATCGAGCCGTCCGGCGTCGGCAAGCTCAGCGACGTTGCAAAGGCCGTCGAGCGTGTTGAGGGCGCGGAGATAGGTGCAAAATGCACCGTTGTCGATGCGGGCAAGTGCAAAATGTATATGCGCAACTTCGGTGAGTTCTTCAACGATCAGGTGGAAAGCGCCGACCTTATAGTCCTGTCGCGCACTGACACCGCCTCCGAGGAGAAGATAAAGACCGCGCTGGCGCTGCTCAAGGGGCTTAATCCCTCTGCGCGCTTCATCACCACGCCGTGGGCAAAGATCAGCGGTGTGGCCATCCGCGAGGCTATGGACGAGGACGTGCTCAAGCGCGAAATGGAGCATGCCGAGCATGAGACGCATGAGCATCACCATCACCGCTACGACGAACACGGCGATTGCTGCTGCGGCCACCACCACGATGAGGACGAGGATGAACACGGCTGCTGCCATGACCACGACCATGAGCATCACCACGATCACGACCATGAGCATCACCACGATGATGAATGCGGATGCGGCTGCCACGATCACGACCACGGCGAAGAGCATGAGCATCACCATCATGATCACGACGAGGACGGCGAATGTGAATGCGGCTGCCACGATCACGACCATGAGCACCACCATCACCATCATGCCGACGAGGTGTTTGTAAGCTGGGGCAGCGAGACGGCAAAGAAATTCAGCGAGGCGGAGCTGAGAGGTATTCTCGACGCGCTGAACGATTCCGAAAAATACGGCGTCGTGCTGCGCTCAAAGGGCATTGTGGACGCGAACGACGGCGATTGGCTGTATTTCGACTATGTTCCCGAGGAGTGCGACATCCGCCGCGGAGCCGCCGCCGCGACAGGCCGCTTCTGCGTTATCGGCTCGAAGCTGAATGAAAAGGCGCTGAAGGAGCTGTTTGAGGTTGAGTAAAAACAACGATATTCCCGTTTATCTTTTTACCGGCTTTCTCGAAAGCGGCAAAACAAAGTTCATACAGTCAACGCTTGAGGACAAGCGCTTCTGCAATGGGGAGCGCACGCTGCTTCTCGTATGCGAGGAGGGCGAGGAGGAATACGCGCCTGAGCAGTTTGCCGACAAGAGCGTTTTTGTGCGCACGGTGGAGACGCCCGAGGAGCTGACAGCCGAAAATCTCGTGAAATTCCTTGCCGAGACGCAAGCGGAGCGCGTTGTCGTCGAATATAACGGCATGTGGATGCTTGACCGGCTTTACGGCGCTATGCCGGAGGGCTGGATGGTCTATCAGGAGTTCATGTTCGCCGATGCGACGACGTTCCTCACCTATAACGGCAACATGAGAAACCTTGTTTACGACAAGCTGAAGAGCGCGGAGCTGGTCATTTTCAACCGCTTCAAGCCCTCATATGAGATGATGGACTTTCATAAGATCGTCCGTGCGGCGTCCCGACGCGCCGATATCGCCTATGAGTTTGAGGACGGGCATGTGCAGTATGACGAGATAGAGGACCCCCTGCCCTTTGACCTTGACGCGCCCATCGTCGAGATCGGCGACGACGATTTTGCCGAGTGGTACAGAGACGTCGGCGAGGAGCCGAAAAAGTATGAGGATAAGGTCGTCCGCTTCAAGTGCCGCGCACTGCGCCGGCAGAAGATGCCGCCGCGCACCTTCATCGTCGGCAGGCACGTTATGACCTGCTGCGTGGAGGATATCCAGTTCGCCGGGTTCGCGTGCAGCTGGGACAAGGCGGAGAGCGTGAAGGACGACACGTGGATGATCCTCACGGCAAAGGTCAACTGGAAGTTCTCCCGCGCATATAACCGCAAGGGACCGGTGCTGACCTATATTTCTCATGAGGAATGTGAGCCTCCCGCCGAGCCGGTCGCAACGTTTTACTGAGAAGCTGATATCCGCGGCGTAAAAACGGCGAAAAGCCGTTTCGAAAAAACAAAAGATTCAGAATCACGGATTTTGAAAAATTGAGAGATTCATGATTCTGAACTTTTTTATTTAAAAGGAAAGAGAGAACCCGTGAAATACAAATGCCTTGTTTTCGACCATGACGACACCGTCGTCAATTCCACCGCGACGATACACCAGCCCTGCTTTCAGGCGTATCTCGATCTGCGCTATCCCGGGAGGACCTGCTCATTTACGGACTACATGAAGAAAAACTTCTCCCCCGGCTTCATCGAAATGTGCAGAAACGATTACGGCATGAGCGACGCCGACCTTGAGGACGAGACGCGCTTCTGGCAGAGCTATGTCAAGGAGCATATCCCGGCCGCCTATCCCGGCATCCGCGAAATAATGGAGCGCCAGAAGGCAGAGGGCGGATACATAGCCGTCGTGTCACATTCGTTCGACTTCAACATCCTGCGGGACTACGAGGCCAACTCCCTGCCGCGCCCGGACGCGGTTTTCGGCTGGGAGCAGCCGTCGGAGCGCCGCAAGCCCCATCCGTATCCGCTGGAGGAGATAATGCGCCGCTTCTCCCTCTCGGCGGGCGACCTGCTTATGATAGACGACCTCAAGCCCGGCTACGATATGGCGCGCGCCGTCGGCGCGGACTTCGCCGCCGTGGGCTGGAGCAGCGACATCCCCGAGATCGAAAGCTTCATGCGCGAAAATTGTACATTATACTTCAAAACCGTACAGGAGCTTGCCGCGTTTTTAGAGTAAAGACCGAAATCGGCTTTTTGTTTCAAATTTATTCACATTTTAATTGACAAAAAGCAAACGATTGTATTATACTTGATTCAATACGGTAAAATTTCATTACTGTAAATCGTTAAAGATAGAGGAAGATACTATGGAAAAACGTTACGGTCTGCCTACCGCCATAGCGATGGTCATCGGTATTGTTATCGGTTCCGGTGTATTCATAAAGGGCGGTAAGGTTCTGGCGCTCACACACGGCAACATGCTTCAGGGTGTGCTGGTCGTAGGCATTGTCGGTCTTATCTGCATCATATGCTCTCTCGTTTTTGCTGAGCTCGGCTCCAAGTACGAAAAGGTCAACGGCGTGGTCGATTATGCCGAGGTTGCTCTCGGGCCTACATATTCGTACTATGTCGGCTGGTTCATGACCACTATTTACTACCCCTGCCTTGCCGCGATGCTGGCATTCTTCTCCGCCGTGTTTTTCCTTGCCCTTTTTGACATCCCCACGCTTGACTTCTTTGTCACCGGCACCGTCAGGTCGGAGGCTCTCGGTCTCGGCGCGGGCTTCCTTATCATAGGCTACGGCATCAATGCGATCTCTCCCAAGCTTGCGGGCAAGCTTCAGGTCAGCATGACCGTCATCAAGCTCATCCCGCTGCTGCTCATGGGTATCGTAGGCATTATCGTCGGCTTCAGCACCGGCGCAACGCAGAATGTGCTCAACTATGTCAACTCTCCCGAGTATGCCGAGGCCATAGAGGGAACGACGGCTTTTCAGGGCGTGTTCTCCGGCGTCGCTTCCTTCGCTTTCGCCTATGAGGGCTGGATAATTGCCACCTCGATCAACTCCGAGCTTAAAGACGCAAAGAAAAATCTCCCGCTGGCGCTCATCTGCGGCGCGCTGTTCTGCACTGTACTCTACTGCCTGTACATCTTCGCAATGAGCTGCGTCGGCGACGTCGAGACTATCATCGGCACATGGCCGCTGGGCGAAAAGCTGCCCAAGATCGCTTTCTCCGTCGTCTTCGGCAATACCGTCGGCACGGTGGTTTACGCGTTTATCGCCATTGGCTGTCTCGGCGTTATGAACGGACTTATCATGGGCTCCTCCCGCGGTATGTACTCCGTTTCCGCACGCAACATGGGTCCCCGCCCCGAGTTCTACGGTCATATCGACGATCAGAACGGCTTTACCATCAAGTCCACCATTATCGGCATGATGTTTTCCGGCTTCTGGTATGCATGGACGTCGATCTTCTGGATGTACGGCCCCGACTTCATGGGCGGTCTGCACAACTGCCAGTGGATCGCGTGGGAGCCTGATGAAATATGCATCATCAATCTTTACGCCATGTACATCCCAATGTTCGCCGCGCTCATGTTCAAGGACAAGGGCGGCAACGTGTTCAAGCGCTACATTCTGCCCGCTCTCGGCATCCTGTGCTGCTGCTTCATGGTGTACTGCTGCTGGGTCGGCAAGGGCTATCAGCAGGTCTGCGGATATCTGATTTTCTTCGCGCTCGTGATGTTCGTCGGCTATTTGTTAAAAACCCCGAAAAAGGCAAAATAAAGCAAAATACAAAGGAGGCTGTGAAAGATCACAGCCTCCTTAAACTGTCAGGGAGCCTTAACGAGGTTCTTTGACAAGCTTTCCGCCGAGCATTTATATGTATTCTATCGTGATGCGGCAGACGCGAAACTCGTCGAGATGGGCGAACTTATAATTGAAGCTGCCCTTCGCCGCGCCGCGCCAGCGTGCCATTATATTGTTTATATTGTTGCAGAAGGCGCTGAAATCGGCGCTGCTTTCAAATTGGAGATATGCCGCGTCCCCGTCGGCAAGCGCGTCAAGCCGGTCAAAAAGCCGCTGCTCATACTCTTCGCCGGTGTAGACAAACTCGTTTTTCAGGTGGTGATAGCTGTTGTTCATATTGAGACTGCCGGGCAGCTCAAAAAATCCTGAAAAGGAGACGTTTTCGGGGTATTTTTCCCTTATCCAGAAGCGCGAGACATTGTACGCGCCGTAATATTTGTAGCTTCTGTCGCTGCTCATCACGTCGTTCGTCACGTCGAGATCGTAATATTCCCCGTCTATGCATACGATGTTCCACGCGTGTCCGACGACCTCCGCCGAGGCGGTGCCGGCCATAACCATGCAGGGGATATCCATTTCCTCCAGCAGCCACTTCATCGCAAGGCTTATCCCGTCGCATTTCGCCTGACCCTCGCCAAGCGCGCCGTAGGCGTTCGCGGCGCTTGCGGCATTGAAATTGTAAAAGCAGTTCGACGTGAGGTATTCATAGGCGGCGAACTCCTTTTCGCTGTCGCTCAGCCCCTCGACGGAGGCGGCCAGCGTCCTCGCCTTCTCGGCACATATGCCGTATTCCGCCGCAAACTCCTGCCGTGTCAGGACGATGGGCAGCTCCGCCGAGACGACGCGCCCATCGGCGTCGGCGATGAATTTTATCTCGCCCGTTGTTGAAAATTGCAGCAGCTCGGGACATTCATAGCTCATTATAAGCGCAAGCTGGGAAAATTCCTGCCGGTACATCTCACGCGGAAAATTGCAGCTCGTTTCAAAGTTGCTGACGGCTCTGTACATCTCGCAGAAATTCTCAAGCAGCCTGTCGTCAAGCGTGTTGAGGTAATAGCGTATCTCAAAATGCGGTATCATCGACGCCGCTTTCAGCTGCATCGGCGTATAGTGGGCAATGACCGGCTCCTCCGTCGGCACCGGCACGGGAGTTGTTTCGACAACGGCGGCAGGCTCGCTCACCGGCACTTCGCTCACCGGTGCGTCCCTGTTCATCTCGCGGAAAATGAGAAACGCAAGCAGTATCCCCGCCGCGACCGACAGCGCCGCCAGCGGCCACGCCTTTTTAGGCTCCTTCTGCACACGTATGACGATCCTGAGCGGTCCGGTCACGATATCGCCGTAGTTGACGTAGAATCTGGCCTCATTGACATACAGCACCATGCCGTCATACATCTTCTTCGGCAGGCTTACACGCATCGGCTCCGGCCCTCCGGGATAGCGAAGCACGGAAACGCAGCCCTGCCGCGCCTCTTTTTCGGAGACGTACAGCGTCACGGTAGGCATATTCGTTTTTCTTTTCTCTATGGCCGCGCCGCAGACAAGGCAATAATCCGCGCCTGCCTGCAATTCACTGCCGCAGTGGGGACAAACTCTCATAAAAAGCTCCGGTGGAATGAACGTAAACGTTGAATCAGTCGTAAGCACTATAATACCATAAATGCGCACGATAAAAAAGAAGAATATGTAAAAACCCTCCCGGATTTTGTTGTAGGTGTTACAATGAAGTGTAACAGATAAGAAAAAAAGAATAGCGAATAGGAGAGACCTGTAGTAAGGTTGAGTTGACGAGACGAAACCGAAAGGCAGGTGTACCCTATTCGCTATGAATAAGATAACACAAGACATGCGGTATAAGCAAGCAGTAATTGAGTATGCCTGAAAACAAGGAACTTTATCAGAACTATTTGGAACAGTGCATTAAAAAAGTAATTAATGACCTATACATGTGATAATACTCAACGGGTCTCTAGTGCCCGAACGCCAAGAGCGCCCTCTAAAGAGGGCGTTTTTGACGTATTGTAAAGAACCATTTTGGAGTATATACTGGTACAAAATTAGACGTGGGAAATAATTGAAATGATTTTTTGATATGGTTATAGATGATACTATAGAGCCAAGAGCACCATCTTTTGAAAAGATGGTGCTTTTTTACAGAACAAAATATAGTGTTCGGTTGCATGCGAAGAACACTGACGGGATTTTCGGAACTAGAAAAAGGTTGGTTTTTAGAAGTCACTCAGAAAATAAAGCAAAATCACTTCACCTTCTGCTCCAAAATGAAGTGAGCAATGTGTGTAAATTGTTACTGCTGCACAAAAAAGAACAAAATTTTTTGTATCAAAAGTATACGAATGTAAAAAATAAAATTTTTCTTTACTTCACCTGAATATATAAGTAAAAATGTCAATGGAGGCAAAACCAATGAACGATACACTCTTTAAGGTCGGTTTGATGTTAAATGATTTACCTCGAGCAGAGCGAGCCTTTGCGCAAGCAGTTATTGAAAGTCCATCTTCTTGGCTATGCTCTACATTGTCAAAGCTTGCATATGAAACAGGCTCAAGTGAAGCGGCAATAATAAGATTTTGCAAGCGGCTAGGGTTTAACGGAATAAATGAGTTCAAAATTGCGATAAGCGAAGCGAGTCAAACTGAACTGGACGTTGACAGACATACTCATTCAAGCCTTGAAACATTAGACATCATGCGAGAAATGTACAAGAGCACCCTTCAAATTCTGAATGATACCATTGCACAAGGAACAGATAATTATGATAAGGCAGTAATGTCGCTGATGAATGCACAGTCTATAAATTTTTTTGGTGTCGGGGAAGCGTATATTACGTGTATGTTCGGTAAATTAAAGTTTTCAAAGCTTGGAAAACTTTGTACCGCAGACGGAGATCCGTTTCAGCAGTATATAACGGCAAAAAACCTTGGGCTCAAAGATGTGGCGATTGCTATCTCGTATGATGGTGCAACAAAAACGGTTTGTGATTGCATGAGAATTGCCAGAGCAAACAAGGCAACAACGATTTCTATCACTAGGAAACATCCCTCTGTGCTTTTGCGTTATACAGAATTGCCTTTGTATTCGGTGGTCAATGATCTTACTGAAGCAGGAGAAAAAGCGGCACGCCGCATTTCAGATCAGTTCATAATTGATGTTTTGTACTACACTATGATAAACAAGATGGGATACGATGAATACTCAAATCAGATTGCGGGCGTAAGCAGAGCAGTGAATATGCTTCAGATAGAAAAAGAAAAGAATAAATCAAATAAACTGTAAAAAGGAGACAGAAAAATGGCAGAGCATATCTATACAAACCATCCCTATACCGAAAACAAGATAAAGGATAAGCCCATTCACATCAAGGGCGACAAAATTGCAAAGTTCATATATCCGGATATAAGTACAGACCATGGCGATTTGAATTTTCTGTACCTGAGCACTGACCATATGACCGTGGTTCTCTGGGAAATGGCACCCGGTAGCCAGTTCAATCCTCCCGACTACCACGAAGGTGATGAGATTTATTACATTCTTGACGGTGAAATTACTGAGCTCAACCCTGTTACCGGTGAAGTTCTCAGAGCCAAGAAGGGTGAGGCAATGCTTATCCCCAAGCACTCCATCCACATCGGCATCAACTTCAGCGACAAGGTCATGCGCAACTTCGCCATCATCGCTCCCAAGTCTGTTGTTGACCAGACCTTCCCCACCGACGCTGATCCTCGCCACAAGCTCTTCCAGGGCAAGTACAACAACGAGCTCAAGGTCGTAAAGGGCTGGGAAGAAAGTGTTTACCATCCCACTCTCGACGATATCAATGAGTGGCCCAAGCACACTGAATTCCTCAGAGAGACAGGCTTCTACTACCACATCCCCGAAGAGAAGAAGCTCCTTTCCATCATGGGCGGCTACGACAACCCCGTTCTCGTAAAGACCTGCGTTGCCAACGAGTATGTTCATGTGGGCGAGTACTTCCTGCCCGCAGGCGGTCCCGGTCCCCGTCAGACTCCTTCCATCAAGTATGAAGGCGAATGCTTCATTTTCGCCCCCGAAGAGAGAGTGAGCATATACGTTCCTGCCGATCATCAGAGCTATGTTCTCGAGCACGAGGAGGGTCTGTATCTGCCTCCCAACACCGAGCACACCATCATCAACTTCAACGCCAATCCTCTTAAAGTCATCTTTGCTGTTGCACCCGTTGACTAAGTAATATTCCTTGAAGGGAGCTGAATTTGTGTCTGCACTTTTTAGATTGGAAAACATAAGCAAGGCTTTTCCAGGTGTTAAAGCGCTAAACAATGTCAGTATTTCAATTGAAAAAGGTGAAGTTCTTGCTCTGATGGGCGAAAACGGAGCCGGTAAGTCCACCTTGATCAAGATTCTTGCAGGCGCATACAAGATGGACAGTGGTGAGATCTACTGTGAGGAGAAAAAGGTCCAGATAAACGACCGCAACGACTCCACAAAGCTTGGCATCAGCATAATATTCCAAGAATTGAACTTGTTCTCGAATCTGAGTGTTGCGGAAAACATCTTCGTCAATAGAGAGTTCAGAAAAGCCGGTTTCATATATGACAGAGAAAAAGCAAACAGGGAAGCCTCCGTGTTGCTCGAAAAAGTCGGCCTTAGTTGCTCTCCTGATACAAAACTTGTTGACCTGACCATTTCGCAGCGGCAGATGGTCGAGATAGCCAAGGCGCTGTCATCCGATGCCAAGCTCATAATAATGGACGAGCCTACTTCTTCTCTCACCGATAACGAAGTAGATAAGCTGTTCGAAATCATAAACAACCTCAAGGAAAGCGGCGTTTCTATCCTTTTCGTCTCCCACAAAATTAATGAGGTCAAGAGAATTGCCGACAGAGTTCACGTTCTTCGTGACGGCGAGTATATCGCCACTTTGCTGAAAGAGGAGATTACCGAAGAGACCATCATCAAGGCCATGGTCGGCAGAAACCTTGAGAATATTTTTGATAAGCAGTATGCCGAGATAGGCGAAACAGCTCTTGAAGTCAAAAACCTCTACACCAAGAATTTCCTGAAAAACATCTCATTCAATGTCCGCAAGGGTGAAATTGTTGGTTTTGCAGGGCTTGTAGGTGCCGGACGAAGCGAAGTAATGCGCGCGGTTTTCGGCCTTGATGCAATTATGGGAGGTGAGATTCTCGTAAACGGTAAGCCGGTCCGTATAAAGTCACCTGCTGACGCCATCAAGCTTGGCATGGGGTTTGTACCAGAGGATAGAAAGAACGAAGGCCTGTTCCTGAGAATGTCCGTCATGAAAAACAGCAGCATAGTTATGATGAACAAGGTGAGTAAGCACGGTGTTATAAACAGTGCTCAGGAATACGAAACCACCAGAAGCTATGTGGAAAAGCTCAACATCAAAACTCCGAACATGGAGAAAGAAGTCATGGAACTGTCTGGCGGAAATCAGCAGAAAGTCGTTGTGGCCAAGTGGTTGTCAAACGAGCCGCAGATTTTGATTGTTGACGAACCTACACGAGGAATAGATGTCGGTGCCAAGAAAGAAATACATAATCTCATCAGTAATCTGGCAAAGTCCGGCGTTGCAATCATAATGATCAGTTCAGAAATGCCCGAGATACTTGGTATGTGCGACAGAATTTATGTCATGCATGAAGGTCGTATAAAGAGCGAGCTGAGCAGAGGAGAGGCAACTCAGGAGAAAATAATGGAAGTCATACTACAGGAGGATGCTTAAGGTGGAAAACAGAATCGAAAGACCTTCCCTGATAAAAAGAATCCTGAAAAATGAAATTTTCGGTATTTTTATCGTATTAATCTTAATGTGTGTTGCGCTGACAATACTCAGACCCAAAAGTTTTCTGACTGCATCCAACCTTGCTTCAATAGGCCGAAGCATGTCATATACAGGCGTTATGGCAATCGGTATGACCTTTGTTATCATAACCGGCGGCATAGACCTGACTGTTGGATCTATATTCGGTCTTTCTGGAGTTGTTGTTGGTATAGCTCTTCAGTCAAATCTGCCCCTTGCTGTCGGCATTCTTCTTGGTCTTCTCACCGGCGTTGCTTTTGGTGTGGTAAACGGTCTGGCAATTACCAAAATCAGTCTTCCACCCTTCATTGTCACTCTGAGCTTTATGAACATCACAAGAGGTCTGGCACAGGGCATTACTAGCGGCTCTCCTATCAAGATTCCTGACAGCCTGAAGGCTTTTGGTATTGGCAACTTTCTTGGCATACCCTACACGGTTTGCTACATGATAATCCTTGGCCTGATATTCAGCTTCATACTCACTAAGACCGTGTTTGGACGTCAGGTATATGCTCTGGGTGGAAACGAAGAGGCTGCCCGTCTCTCCGGTTTGAACACCACAAAGCTCAAGGTTCTTGTATATGCCATATCCGGTTTCCTTGCAGCCTTTGCAGGTATTATGACTACTGCACGTCTTGGTGTGGCTCAGTCTGCAAACGGTGACGGTTATGAAATGGATGTTATTGCTTCTGTTGTAATCGGCGGAACTAGTATGACCGGCGGCAAGGGATCAATAATAGGTTCTCTGATTGGCGCAATCATAATGGGTGTCTTGAGAAACGGTCTTGTTATGCTGGATGTAAACGCGTACTGGCAGAAGGTTGTTATCGGCCTGGTAATAATCGGTGCAGTTACCCTTGACATGATAAGACATAACAAATCAGGCAAATAAATGTGTAATTTTATGGCAGAGGGCCATAGAAAACAAAAAAAGGAGGTTTTCTCAAATGAAGAAAGCACTTTCCCTCATTCTTGCACTGGCAATGATGCTCACACTTGGAGTTTTTGCCTTTGCAGCAGACAAGCCCGTCATCGCAGTTGTTCCCAAGGCAGTTGACAACCCCCTGAACCAGGCAACAAAAGTTGGCGCAGAGCGTGCCGGCGAAGAACTTGGCTTCGAAGTTCTCTGGACTGGTACTCCTGATACTGACTCCGCAGGTCAGGTTCAAGTTATTGAAAGCTTGATCCAGAAGGGCGTTGACGGCATCCTGCTGTCCGCAAATGACCCCGATGCACTCAAGGATGTTATCAACCAGGCAATGGCAGCAGGCATTCCTGTTGCGACCTGGGACTCTGACTCCGCTGAGTCCGACAGACTTTTCTACGCAGGCACCGACAACTATTCCATCGGCTATGCTTGCGGTGAAAAGATGGTAGAACTTGCTGACGGCAAGGAAGACTTCAAGGTCGTTGTCCTCCACGGCACTCCCGGTGCTTCCAACCTTGAGACCCGTATTGACGCTTTTGAGGATGCTCTGGCCGATCTGGAAGCTACCAACATTGAGATTGTTTCCATCCAGACCTGCAACGACGACAACAACTACGCTGTTGACCTTATGGAATCCTACACTCTTGCTCATCCCGATGTTGATGCTTGGTACGTTATCGGCGGTTGGCCCTTCTTCGGCTCCACCGATTCCATGCCCAACCTGGCTGCATGGGCTGCTGATGGCGGCATTGTTGTCGCTATCGACACCTTCTGGCCCTGCCTGCAGTTCGTCAAGGACGGTCTTGTAACTGCTGAGTACGGTCAGGACTTCGATGCCATGGGTTATCTTGGTGCAACTGAGCTGTTCAAGGTTATCCAGGGAGGCGAGGCTTCTGGCGACTTCATTGACACCAACATGAACTATGCTGATGCCGAGAACATCGACTACATGCTCACCGTTATCCCCGAGTGGTAATTAAAGCGCACTTATTTGAACTTAAAGAAAATTTGCTGAATTATTGATTATTCGGCCGGTTTACTCCCGTCGATAAGACGGGAGTAAACTGCATTAGAGAAGGTGTAACTTATGACAACTGACTATTTGAAATCACTGGGAATAAACAAATCCAATGGCAGGGTAAAAGGAATACCTTCATTCTGTACTGCAAACCCTCTTGCAATTGAGGCTTGTCTGGAGTACTTCAGGGATTCAGGCTGCGTGGTCATCATTGAGGCTACCTCCAATCAGGTAAACCAGTTCGGAGGCTACACGGGCATGCGTCCCGCCGACTTCCGCGATATGGTTTATGAAATTGCTTCCAGATTGGATTTTCCCAAAGAGAAAATAATTCTCGGAGGAGATCATCTTGGTCCGCTGATCTGGAGCGGTCTTTGTGAAGCCGAAGCGATGGAACATGCAAAAAATCTCGTAAGAGAGTATGTGGATGCCGGCTACACGAAGATTCATCTCGATACCAGCATGAGGCTGGCAGATGATGACGCAGATGCAGCACTTTCCGATGATGTTATCGCAGCGAGAGGCGTTGAGCTGTATACTGTATGCAAGGAAGCATACGCTTTAAAAAACACCCGAGAGGGAAAAGTTAATCCCGAGCCGGTCTATATTATAGGCAGTGAGGTTCCTATCCCCGGTGGTGCTCAGAATGACACAAATGCTCTTTCGGTTACAAAGCCAGATAGTCTTGCAAAAACAATCGAGGCTTATAAAAATGCATTCCAAGCCTCCGGGATAAATGATGCATTTGATGATATAATAGGAGTTGTTGTGCAGCCTGGTGTGGAGTTTGGGGACGATGAAATAGCAGTTTACAACCGCGAAATGGCCGCTGACCTAACGGAGTATGCTTTTGGACTGGACGGGATAGTTCTGGAAGGTCACAGCACAGACTATCAGCCGGCTACCGCGCTGAGAGAAATGGTAGAAGACGGCATTGCTATACTGAAGGTTGGACCGGCACTCACCTTTGGGCTCAGGGAAGGTCTGATGTCCCTTGAAATGCTGGAAAAGATGCTTGTTCCCAAGAGAAAGAGATCCCATTTCTTCTCTGTACTGGAAAAAGCAATGACAGATGATCCGTCAAAGTGGATCAAGCATTATCACGGTTCTGAAGATGAACTGAAAGTTAAGCGTCTATATTCCCTGTCGGACCGCTGCAGGTATTATCTGAGTAATCCGAAGGTGGAAAAGGCACAGAAAAAATTGCTGGACAATATGGATGAAGTAAAGGTTCCTATAGGATTGCTCCATCAGTTTATGCCCAAGCAATATAAGAAAATCAGCAACGGCACTCTTGAATTCTCCTCACGCAGTATTGTGAAGGATTTTATCAAGACATATATAGATGACTATAATTTTGCATGTAAATGCATTGCAGATAGAGGTGACAAGATGTATGACATTGTTACTGTCGGTGAAATTCTCGTAGAGGTATTGACCGAAAACATCGGCCAGTCCTTTACGGAAAGTGGCTGTCTGAGAGGGCCCTTCCCCAGCGGCGCTCCCGCAATTTTTATAGATCAGGCTTCTCTGTGCGGTGCAAAGGCCACCATCATTGCAAAAATAGGCAACGATGACTTCGGTAAAATAAATATGCAGAGGCTGATTGAGCACGGTGTGGATACAACGCATATTATCTGCACTAAGGAAAACACCACCGGCACAGCCTTTGTTACATACTTTGCCGACGGTGAACGACAGTTTATTTTCCATTTCTCCCATGCAGCCTGCGGCGAGCTTGCTCCGGAAAATGTTGACGAAGAAATAATCAAAAAAGCCCGCATCCTTCATATCATGGGCTGCTCCATCACCGGCAGCCCCTCCATGGGCGAGGCAATCATGAAGGCCGTGCGGATTGCAGTGGAGAATAACGTTAAAATCTCTTTTGACCCCAATATCCGTCCGGAACTGTATCATGGCAGAATAGCAGACTTCTTTGAAGAAATTCTTGGATACTGCGATATACTGTTGGCCGGCAAGAATGAGATCGCCTTACTGTGCCCTGACATTGAAAATCCCATTGATTATCTTGTCGGAGAGAAAGGCAGGATTGTTGTGGTTAAAGATGGTTCAAAGGGCGCCTCACTTTACACAAAGGGCACCAGACTGAAAGCACCTGTTTTCCCCGCTGAGCAGATCGACCCCACCGGCGCCGGAGACAGCTTTGACGGCACTTTCCTTGCTCTGATGTGCGAGGGCTACTCTCTTAAAGACTGTATGCTCTACTCTGCCGCAGCTGGTGCAAAAGCTGTCGAGAAGCGAGGCCCGATGGAAGGCAATGTTTCCTTTAATAAGCTCAAAAAGTTCGTATCCAATAATCCCAAACTCAAAGTTGAAGAATTATAAGGATATTACTACCATAAGAAAGCTTATGCTGTTGAGACAATGATACTCCAAAACGCGCACACCCCTCCCAAAACAGTTACACCTCCTACCCCACCCATGCCCCTATATCGTAAGTTAGTATTGAAGAATAGTAATTTGCGTCAACCGCGCCGCAGAAATAGTGACCTTCAAAAAGAGTTATTGCTTTGGAGAGCCAATCCAATATATCCGTAGAGGGCAGGATGAGAGCCTTACGGAGGATATCAATGCTCTGAATGAGTATATGTTTAGCGCCGGGAAGCAGGCATTGGACAGTGAGCTTGCCGAGTGGCTGTATGTCTGTGGCCACGGTATGCGAATGGCGTTACCAGGTACGGATACAGATGAGCCTTTCAGGCTGTTTATCTTAGATCCTTGATACAGTTATATTGTCCGTTACAACGGCTTAGGTGAGCCGCCGGTAATGGGCGTAAAGTTCATAATAAAAGAAAACATGCTCCCGGTGTACAGTGTGTATACCGAGAGCATGTTTTTTGAGATAGAGAATGAAACCATAATCAAGGCTGAGCCCCATGTTTTGGGCGGTGTTCCGTTATTTGAGTATCCGGCAAACCTGGCAAGGACGGGTGCTTTTGAGATAGTCCTTCCCCTCCTGGACGCCATAAATGAAGCTGAGTCAAACCGCATGGATGACCTGGTGCAGTTTGTAAATAGCTTCTTGGCATTGCTTGGCGGCAGCATTGACGAGGAAACAGCTCAGAAGTTAGATGAGTATAAGATGCTCTGTCTTCCAGAGGGAGTGGATGCCAAGTATTTAAGCGCATCCATCCGTCAGACAGATATTCAGGTGCTGGTAGATACGAGAAAATACTGGAATATGTCTTAGAGCATACTGGACTGAAAGTCAGCCACCTCTATATCTTACAAGCGAAGCAGGAATACGGCATCATTGAGAGAGGAATATACCTCGCTGAAATCCGAAAACGACAAGTAGCCCTGATGCCTATCTGAGAAGCAAAAAGCAAACGCAACGGCGCCGAAACACTTCGGGATGATGTAACTGAATACAAAAGGACAAGCATCAAAAATGGATGTGCACTTGTCAAGTAAAAGTAGACACTAAAAAGCGAATAACTACAGGAAGCCC
>UROG01000037.1 GCA_900549485.1 uncultured Eubacteriales bacterium | reverse complement strand
TGGTGCAGCTTCCGGAGAAATGCGACGAAACAAGTGAAGCCTACAAAGCAGGCTACAAGAATATCTGCGAAATCGGCAAGGAGCGCATCCGTCGCGCCGGCGAAAGAATAAAAGAAGGCTTGCTGGATCACGGGTATTCCTCTAAAGAACTGAGAGAAGATGGAACGCGATATCAAATAGCAATCAGGAGAGAGGACGATACTTCCAACGATCCGAACTATATAAGCGATCCCGAAATCATAACCGGTACCAGGGTTATGTACGATGAACCTGCCAATCGGACGAAGATTCAAACAGAAATGGCCGCCGCACTCGACATCGGCTTCCGCGTTCTCAAGCTGGACGATACCAACATGAAGGACGTCTACTATGCGCCGGATGACTACGAGCAAGGGATGCTCGCGGGGCTGGAATCCAACATCAAGGATGACCGCACCGACCTCGACCTGCTGTTCGGCTGCCTGATCGACTGGGGGCTGCCGCTGTCCCTGCCGTACAAGTCCGAGCAGTTGGGCGGCTGCACCGTCCACACCTACAATGACGGCGACCTGATCGCCTGTTTTGACGCGAATATTCCCGAAAGCGTGGTAAAAGAGATCGCCAAACGCAAGCCCCTCCGCGCCGTCTTCCGGGATTCCGGCTTTGCGTCCAGCCCGGAGAAAATCAATGTATTCGAGATTTTCAAGCTCTATATGCCCGAGGATGCCAACGATATTACAAAGCGTGTGAGGGTGATTTGATGAAAAATGCAGATTTCCGAAACGGTGCTTCGGTTTTTCAAATGGGAAATCGCAACCGGCAATTTCTTACATATGGAGATGAGCAAATTGGTCAGAAGGCTTCTGACCGATTCAAAAATCCGCAAAGTGTCAGCACCGGAAGAGAGCTTTCCTTCAGTTGGTCTCGTTATTGTAAGTTTATGAGGGCGTAGATAGATGAAACTCCAATTCAAACATCAAAAATTCCAGGCAGATGCGGCAAAAGCAGTTGTTGACGTTTTCGCCGGACAGCCGTATCTGACACCTAGCTATCTGATGGACAGAGGCTACGGTCAGCAATCTGTGACGGATGACACGGACTTCACCGGCTGGCGTAATGAACGTATTGTGCCGGAGCTTTCCGACAAGCTGATTCTGGAACATCTGCAAAAGGTGCAGCGTACCAATCAGATCAAGCCGTCGGATAAGCTGGAAGGTCGTTATAATCTGACGATTGAAATGGAAACCGGCGTCGGCAAGACCTATACCTACATCAAGACCATGTATGAGCTGAACAAGCACTATGGTTGGAGCAAATTCATCGTGGTCGTGCCGAGCATCGCCATCCGCGAGGGCGTTTATAAGTCCTTTCAGGTGACGCAGGAACATTTTGCGGAGGAATACGGCAAGAAAATCCGGTTCTTCATCTACAATTCTGCCCAGCTCACGGAAATTGACCGCTTTGCGTCGGACAGCTCCATCAATGTTATGATCATCAATTCCCAGGCATTCAACGCCAAAGGGAAGGATGCACGGCGCATTTACATGAAATTGGACGAGTTTCGTTCCCGCCGCCCGATTGACATCATTGCAAAGACGAATCCAATCCTGATTATCGATGAACCCCAGTCTGTGGAAGGCAAGCAGACCAAGGAACGGCTGAAAGAGTTTTGCCCGCTGCTGACGCTGCGCTACTCCGCCACTCACAAGGCGGACAGCATTTATAACATGGTCTATCGCCTTGACGCGATGGAAGCGTATAATAAGCGGCTGGTCAAGAAGATTGCCGTTAAAGGCATCACGGAGTCCGGCAGCACGGCAACCGATGGATTCGTCTATCTGGAAAGCATCAATCTTTCCAAAGCTGACCCGACAGCGACCATTCAGTTTGACTACATTGGAGCAAAGGGACTTCGCAAGAAAACCGCCACGGTCGGTATTGGCTACAACCTCTATGACAACTCCGGTGAGTCTGGCAAGCTCGACGAGTATAAGGAAGGCTTTGTGGTCAAGTCTATCGACGGACGCGACAACTCCGTAGAGTTCCTGAACGGTATCAAAATCTTTGCCGGAGATGTGATCGGTAAGGTCAGCGAAGACCAGCTCCGACGCATTCAGATCCGCGAAACGATTCTTTCTCACTTGGAGCGGGAGCGTCAGCTTTTCCATAAGGGCATCAAGGTTCTGTCGCTGTTCTTCATCGACGAGGTTGCAAAGTACAAGCAGTACGACGAGGCTGGACATCCGTTCAACGGCATCTATGCGGATATGTTTGAGGAAGAGTACAACGACATTCTCAGCTCCATGCAGCGGGAAATCGGAGACGAGGACTACATCCGCTACCTGGACGCGATTTCTGCCCATGATACCCATGCCGGTTACTTCTCCGTTGATAAAAAGGGCAAGATGACCGACAGCAAGCTCTCCGACAAGAAGGAGGGTACGTCCGACGATATTGACGCCTATGACCTGATTATGAAGAACAAGGAACTGCTTCTGGATCGTGATCCGAAAAAGTCTCCTGTGCGTTTCATTTTCTCGCACTCCGCACTGCGCGAAGGCTGGGACAACCCGAATGTGTTCCAGATTTGTACACTGAAACAAAGCAGCAGCGAGGTTCGCAAGCGGCAAGAGGTCGGTCGCGGTCTGCGCCTGTGTGTCAATCAGGACGGCGAACGCATGGACGCCAACGTGCTTGGAAATGATGTGCAGTCCATCAATGTTCTGACCGTCATCGCCAGTGAGAGCTATGACAGCTTCGCAAAGGGCTTGCAGACTGAGCTTGCCGATGCAGTTGCCGGACGTCCTGTTGCGGTTACTGCCGACCTCTTCAAGGGCAAGGTCATTGTGGATGCCAGAGGCAACGAGCAGGTTGTGGACGGCGATACGGCGCAAGCAATCTTCGAGGATTTGATTTCTAACGGATATGTCAAGCCTGGTGTGCTGACCGATAAGTATTACGCTGACAAAGCAAATGGTGCAATTCAGGTTGCCGAAGAAGTTGCCGATAGCCGTGATGCTGTGATCAAGATCCTCGATTCCGTCTATGACAGCCGCGCCATGCAGCCGGAGAACGCCCGTGACAAGAATGTGGAGCTGCAAGTTGATCCCGATAAGCTTGCCATGCCGGAGTTCAAAGCGCTCTGGAAGCGCATCAGCCCAAAATCCGTATATGTGGTGGACTTTGATACGGATGAGCTTGTGAAGAAAGCCATCGCATCGCTCAACCAGAATCTTCATGTGCCGAAGATATTCTTCAAGGTTGAAACCGGCGCAATGGACGAGATCAAGTCGAAGGATTCTCTCCTTGACGGAAGTGCATTCTCAAAATCAAAGTCGTCTACTTATGATAGTCGGAAGCAGATTTGCACCAACAGCAGTGTAAAGTATGACTTGGTTGGCAAACTCGTTACCGAAACAGGCTTGACGCGCAAGGCAGTTGTTGCGATTCTGACCGGTATCGAGAAGGCTGTCTTTGAGCAATTTAAGTTCAATCCGGAGGAATTTATCATCAAAGCGGCAGCTTTGATCAATGATGAAAAGGCAACTGCAATTATTCAGCACATCACCTACAATGTGCTGGATGAACATTACGACACGGACATTTTCACCGAGCCGACCTTGAAGGGAAAGCTCGGTACGAACGTTATGAAAGTACAGCGGCATCTGTATGACCATTTGATTTACGACTCAAGCAATGAGCGTGATTTTGCCGCCGACCTCGATACGAACCGTGATGTGGCAGTCTATGTAAAGCTGCCGGATGGGTTCTATATTTCCACACCTGTTGGAAAATACAATCCCGACTGGGCGATTGCGTTCTATGAGGGCACAGTCAAGCACATCTACTTTGTTGCTGAGACGAAAGGCTCTATGTCCTCCATGCAGCTCCGGCTCATTGAGGAATCCAAAATCCACTGCGCAAGAGAGCATTTCAAAGCTATCAGCGACGGAAATGTGGTCTATGATGTTGTGGACAGCTATGCGTCCTTAATGGAAAAAGTCATGCGGTAATATGCGAAAGCCGGTGTATCGCCTAATCACGATACACCGGCTTCTTGTCAAATTAATCTTCCATTCCGTGAAGCACAGTTCCCTTTAGGCGGCGCTCCAGTTCTCCAGATACCACCAGCCCGGCATACTCCATCGGCGCATGGTAAACCAGCCAATCCAGGTCAGCCATTTGGCTATTTGTGACATTGTAAAAGTTTTCCACTTCTTCGCAGTCGATTGTAAGAACGGAACCATCACTGTAAGTGAGTTCCACGGAATTGGTATCCATATTATAGAAGCCATGAAGTAGTTTAAGCATAATGTGTTCTCTCCCTTTTAATTGTGAAATTCAATAAAAGTCTATGCAAAAGCCGTCTGAACTCTCCAAAGAATTCAGACGGCCCTCATTTTGGCACCACTCTTTGCTTGCCGCCTGATCTATCTGTATTCATTGGCGTAAGCTTGGCGTAATATGGCGCTTTTAAGGATTTGAGAATGGGAGAAACTCTAACTTTTAGTACATCTTCGCACCAGCAGGAATGTGATTATCCAGCATGATAAGATGCAGCTTTTCCTCACCGTTTTCATGGTGAACCGCACTAATCAGCATGCCGCAGGAGTCAATGCCCATCATGGGTCTGGGGGGCAGGTTCGTGATGGCGATGCAGGTCTTGCCCACCAGCTCCTCCGGCTCGTAATACTCGTGAATGCCGCTCAGGATCACGCGATCCGTACCGGTCCCGTCGTCCAGAATGAACTTCAAAAGCTTCTGGGACTTCTTCACGGCCTCGCAGGCCTTGATCTTCACAGCGCGGAAATCGGACTTGGAGAAGGTGTCAAAATCCACCTGATCCTGGAACAGTGGCTCGATCTGAACATTGGAAAAATCGATTTTTTCCTCCACAACCGGAGCCGCCTGAGCAGCCTCCGCAGGAGCCGAAACTTCCTTGGAAACCTTCTTGTCAGAGTCCAGCGGCTTCATTGTCGGGAACAAAATGACGTCTCTTATCGAATTGCATCCGGAAAGGAGCATGACGCACCTGTCAATACCTATGCCGAGACCACCGGTAGGAGGCATTCCATATTCAAGCGCGTTGATGAAATCCTCATCCATCATACCGGCTTCATCGTCGCCGTTTGCACGCATCTCCATCTGCTTCTGGAAGCGCTGCTTCTGGTCGATCGGGTCGTTAAGCTCAGAAAAGGCATTGCCCATCTCGCTGCAGCAGATGAAAAGCTCAAACCGCTCCGTAAGGCGCGGATCCTTCGGGCTGCGTTTTGCAAGAGGAGAAACATCAACAGGGTGCATTGTTATGAATGTGGGCTGAACCATCAGTTCTTCGACCTTCTGGTCATAGCACTCATACAACGCGTGTCCCCAAGTCGGCTCGACCTTGTCCATATCGACTCCTACGCTCTTTGCGGCCGCAACGGCTTCCACATCGGAATCAATAGCCATGAAATCAACGCCGAGGTATTCCTTTACCGCTTCTGCCATTGTCATGCGGCGGAACGGCGGCTTAAGGCTTATCTCCTTTCCCTGCCACGAAATATCATATGTTCCGAGAATTTCCATAGCAGCGCCGGAGAGCAGATCTTCAAAAAGATCCATCATATCGTTGAAGTCTGCGTAGGATTCATAAAGCTCTACCGTAGTGAACTCGGGGTTATGCTTTGTATCCATACCTTCGTTTCGGAAAATCCTGCCGATCTCATATACTCTTTCGATACCGCCGACGATAAGGCGCTTGAGATTGAGCTCAGTCGCTATCCTCAGAAACATATCAATATCAAGCGTATTATGATGAGTGATAAATGGTCTTGCGGTAGCGCCGCCGGAGATAGTGTTCAGTACGGGAGTTTCAACCTCCATATATCCCCTGTTATCCAGAAAACGGCGGACATAGGATATAAATTTCGAACGTATCTCAAAATTTCTGCGGCTTTCATCGTTGACAATAAGATCAACATATCTCTGGCGGTATTTAAGCTCGGTATTCGTCATACCGTGGAACTTTTCGGGCAGAGGTCTGAGTGATTTGGAAAGAAGAACAACCTTTTCCACATGAACAGAAATTTCCTCAGTCTTTGTTTTGAAAACATAACCGGAAACACCTATGATATCGCCGATATCATACTTGCGGAAATCCGCAAATTCCTGCGCAGAAACCGCATCGGCGCGTATATAAAGCTGGATAAGACCCTTATCATCCTTGATGTGGCAAAAAATCGCCTTGCCCATGCCGCGCTTTGACATGATACGTCCCGCGACGGAAACATTTTTACCGTCAAAATCCTCGTATTTATCTTTGATTTCGGAGGACCAAGCGCTTCTGACAAACTTTGTCTGTTCAAAGGGGTTTCTTCCTGCCTGCTGCAGCTCAGCAAGCTTATCACGCCTTACCTGCAAAATTTCAGACAATTCCTGCTCGTTATCCATAACCTTCTTTTCTTCGCTCATCTTTTTTCCCCCATCCTTAATATACATACCGCCGTATCAGTCAGATATAAGACGACTCCTGCCTGATCATTTGTTTTCAACGGACACGATCTTGAATTTCAGTACTCCGACTGGAGCGTCGATACTGACGGTTTCACCGGCACGATGCCCGTGGAGTCCCCTCCCGAGAGGCGAGTCATCAGAAATACGTCCCGCACCGGGATTTGCTTCCTGTGACCCGACTATTTCGTATTTTTCCTCAAAGTTATCTTCGAGGTCAATAACGGTGACAATGCTGCCAAGGGTCACGGAATCTTTAGGCGCATCTGTATCTAAATTATCAACTATTTCCGCATTTTCGATCAGAACCTTGATTTCGGCAATTTTTGAATACAGCTTTCCCTGCTCCGTTTTTGCTTCGTCATATTCGCTGTTTTCGGAAAGATCGCCGAAGCTTCTGGCTTCCTTGATTAGTTCGGAAACTTCCTTTTCCCTTACCGTCTCAAGGTAATAAAGTTCCTCTTTAAGAGCGTCCAGACGTTCCTGGCTCATCTTGAATCTGTTAGAATTAGACATTTGAAAATCCCCTTTTCAAAAATAATGCAGATAAAGACCTGAAAAGCTTAATTATTATATTGATATTTAACGCATATGTCAACTCAAATATTTCAAAGCGGCCATAAGCTGATCATCGTTTGATACGCTTGAGGTGCCGTCTTCGCCGCCTGTTGTACCGGCTGTCGTACCGGTTGCGGATGCATCGGAGTTAAAGAGAATGGAGTCGGGTACTACGCCGCCTTTTTTGCATAAATCAATCCTGTTGGGAGTAAGGAAGCTCTTTGTAGAGAGGCGGATAGCGCTTCCGTCTTCAAGGACAACGGTATTCTGTATTCTTGTTCTGCCGCTGGTGGGCTCGCCCATAAGAAGTCCCCAATTATATTCCTGAATTACGGCGGCGAAAATCTCCGCCTCGGAATAGGATTCACCATTTACAAGGATTACCATCGGTATCTGCACGCACATGCCGTCAGATTCGGTGACTTCCTCGTGACCTTCTTTATCTACCTCATAAAAAAGTACGCCCTTGGGTAAAAGGTAATCAAGCAGGGTCGCAACCTCTTCTTTAAGCCCGCCGGGATTTCCGCGGACGTCAATAACGAGAGCAACGGCCTTCTGCGCAAGAAGCGCTTCAATCGCATCTATGGCTTCCTGTCCGCTTCCCGCTTCAAAATTATCGATTTTAACATAACCGGCTTCCGTTTTTTCAAGACGGTAGCTTACAGAGCTTGAGTGCGACTGTGAGCAGTCAACATTTATCGGATCGCCGCCGTTAATTTCAAGGACAAACATCGTGTTAAGGCGCGCACGTATCATGGTCCTGACCTCATCAAGGTCTTTCCCAATGATACTCTGACCGTCGATGCCGGTGATCACCATGCCGCTTGCAAGTCCGGCCCATGCTGCCGGAGACTCGGAATTGATCGAAATCACCTGATAACCCAAGGTGTTCTCATCAAGCTTTATGCTCATTCCGATGTCGGAATATTCATCCGAAGAATACAATTGATACGTTTTATATTCATCGGCAGTCATGAAATAGCTCCACTTATCGCCAAGGCTTGAAACCATTGCGGCGGAGGCAGAGTCGCCCATTGCTTTCCTGTCTACCGTATCAATGAATTTTTCATCAACGATATTTTTTATTTCGATATACCGCATAGCCTCGTCGTATTCACTCTCTCCTCCGACAGCATTAATGAGCTTATTTGAGGTTATAAAATACGTCCCGCCAATAAGAATGATCAGCAAAGCAACGACAATTTTGAGCGGTATTTTTATGTTAAAAATATAGGCAATCACTCTGCCGAAATTGTACATAAGTCTGCGAAAAAATTTACCCAAAATGCAATCCCCCTGTTTATTTTTATACGAAGCTGCCTTTAAGAAGTTCTGTCTTTTAAAATCCCTATGTATTTGTAGATAAGGAGTAAAAAATACCCGAATAACCGGACAGCGCAAAAAACTGTCCGGTTATTAGTACTATACTCCGGCGCCTTCCGAGAATGTTAGTCCGGAAAAGAACTGCTCGGGATCAATTCTTACGCCGCCCTGAAAAATCTCAAAATGGCAATGAGGACCGGTAGAAACGCCGGTGCTTCCGACGGTTCCGATAGTCTGGCCGGCGGAAACTGTGCTTCCGTTTGAAACCGAAATCGAGGCGAGGTGTCCGTACAAAGTCTGATAGCCGTTTCCGTGATCAATCATTACGCAATTTCCGTAGCCGCCGTTGACGCCCGCCATTGTGACCGTACCGCCGTCCGCGGCGACGACCGCCGCGCCGGAGGCAGCGCCTATGTCAAGCCCCGTGTGGTTTTTGGTAGTCCCATACACAGGATGCACCCTGAGTCCGAAGCGGCTTGTAATATATGTGCAGGAGGGCACAGGCCATGTAAATGCACCAGTGCCTACTACCGCACCTCCGCCTCCGCCGCCTGTTCTGGCAATCTCGGCCTGACGCTGCTTTTCAAGTGCCAGAGCCATGTTTGCTACGTTTGTTTCCGCCTCCTGCTCATTGGCGGCAAGCTCGGCAAGTATATAGGCATTGCTTTCAATATCTTTCATAAGATCCGTAATGAGGCTGTTGGCTTCTTCAAGCTCCTGAGCGAGCTGATCCTGCTGAATCTGAAGCTCATCCCTTTTGGCGACTACCTCTTCTTTATAAGCTTCATATTCAGCTCTGACGGCCTCGGTATGTTCACGCGCTTCTATGTAGGCGTCTTCAAGCATTTTGTCGCTGAGCATTATTTCGCCGATGTCGTCCATGGCGGTCAGAAATTCGCCAACATCAGATGTGTTGAGCAGCAGAGCAATAAAGCTGTAATTTCCGTCCTCTTCCATTGCCCGCACGCGATTCCTGTAAAGCATAAGCTGCTCATCCTCAAGCGCTTTAGCTTCGGCAACTTCAATGCTTTTATCCTCGATCATCTGATCGTACAAAGCAATTTCATCGTTATTGAGCTGAATCTGCATGGTCGTGTAAGCATTGCGCTCATCCAGCGCAGCTTTCACCATAAGAACGCCCGCTTGCTGCTGCTTTAGATAATCAACGACAGCCTGCTGCTCCTGACGCTGCTTTACAAGTGCGTCGCGCTCTTTTTTCAGCTGATCAAGCTCCTCTTCACTTGCCGCAAACGCGCAGCAAGTGCCTGTCAACAGGCAGATCGATAAAAGAGCGGCGATAATGTGGAAGATTTTATTTCTATAAAGGAATGCCATTAAAAACACCTGCCAGAATGCTGAGAGAAAATTGCCTTATCAGCAATTATAATAGGAAATCCCGGAAAAATACGCTGCCGGATCAACCCTGCCTTCGCCTACGTACACTTCAAAATGAAGATGCGTACCCGTAGCGCGGCCGGTAGCCCCAAGATAACCCACTGTCTGTCCCTGAGAAACCGTCTGTCCGGAGCTTACAGCCAAACCGGACATATGAGCGTATACGGTCTTTGTGCTGCCATGGTCGATAATCACATAGTTGCCGTATCCGCTGTTAGATGAAGCGGTAATTACAGTGCCGCCGTCTGCGGCGATGACAGGCTGACCGTCGTTGCCGAAGCCGTCAATATCTATCCCACTGTGATAAGCGGTAGCGCCTGTGAACGGGTCTGAACGGTTGCCGTAGCGGCTGGTGACTCTCATGCTGCACGGGACAGGCCAAATGAAACTGCCCGTTCCGCTGATCATGGTCGAGGAATCTGTAACCGTGGTTACCGTCCCGTCTTCATTGACCACCTGTGTCGCATTTGCCGCAGCCTGCGCCGCTTTCTGCCTGTCCCACTCGGCTATCAGGGACGAAACCTGAGCGGCAGCGGCGGCTTCTTCAGCCTCAGCGGCCTTATATTCTTCAATAGCCTTTTCGATTTCTTCCGAAAGGTCCTCGAGGAATTTGTTGGCGGCCTCCATCTGTGCTTTCAATTCTTCCTGTTCAGCACGGAGCTCCCCCTGCTTTTCCTCATAATCCGCCTTTATTGTCTCATAATTTGCCTTAATCTCTTCGGTTTCCTCACGTGCGGCAACATACTGCTCCTCAAGGAGCTTGTCGCTCTGCATTATTTCGCCCATATCATCAACCGCAGACATAAGCTCGCTGAGACTTGTCGTTTGGAGAACAAGGGCAAGGATATTCATCTCGCCGTTTTCCTCCATCGCCCTTACTCTTGTGCGGTATTTCTGAAGCTGTCTTGCCTCGCGTGTTTTTGCTTCGTCAACAAGATCAGCCTGTTCAGAGATCATATCGTCGTATATGTCTATCTGAGCCTGAACAAGGTCGATCTGTTCCTGCGTCAGCTTGTTTTCTTCCATAATGGCAGCTCTCTGTTCAAGAACATTAGCCTGCTGGGACTGCAGCGCCGCAAGACGCTCCTTGCAGCTTGAAACTTTCTCCGACAGTTCTTTCTTCTGACTCTGGATTGCGTTTATTTCATCCTGCGTGACCGCATAAGCCGCCAGAGAATCAAACAAAAACGGCAGTATCATCAGCAGAACAAGAATAATTGCGATAACACGAATCGATTTTTTGCTTTTCATAAAAATTTTCTCCTTAGTGCAGAGCACAGCAAAGGGATCATCAGACCTTGAGATAATTCCTTATTGCGTTTGTACCGCCTACAACACCCACAAGTATGCCGGTTCCGACAAATACAATGAGAAGAACCAGCGCAAGCGATCTGAACGGGACAACGGAAATAAAGCTTCCCGTAATGCTGCCGACGATTTTTGTCGTTATCAGTTCATAAATTCCCCACTCAGCAAAGAACGCCAGACCGCCGCCGATAATTCCAAGAACGAGGCCTTCAACGATAAAAGGCAGCTTTATAAAGGAATTGTTTGCGCCGACCATTTTCATAATGGCAATCTCTTCACGTCGGGAGAACGTGGCAAGCTTGATCGTATTTGACATTATAAATATGGAAACAAAGACGAGGATTATGATAAGTACAAGAGATACAACGCTCACTATGTTTCTGATTGTCACAAACGTCTTGGCATATTCAAGGTGCGCATTGACCTTTGCTATGCCCGGAACTTGCTCAAGCGCCTGTTTGCTTTCGGACATCAGGGCAATATCGCTAAGATGAACGACAAAGCGATGCCTGAAAACATTTTCATCGATGCCTTCCATAAGAGATTCATCATACTTGCTCATGAAGCTGTCCATAGCGTCAGTGCGTGAAACAAATTCCACGACAGCTATATTGTCAAGCTTCTCTATCTCTTTCTGGATAGCCCGCGCTTCGTTCTCATCCGTAATGTCGTCGCTGACAAAGCACACTATCTCGTTCTGATCCTCCAGATCCTTGATCAGAACATCAATGTTTACCGACAGCAGGGACATTGTTCCCATGATGATAAGACATGCCATAATAATGGTAACGGAAGCAAAGGACATGAATCCATGCTTTGTAACACTGCGAAAACCCTCGCGGATCAAATACCCGAAACTACTCAATCTCATAACTGTAATACCCGTCATTTCCGTCACTGATCACATGACCGCCATCAATTGTGATAACGCGCTTTGAAAAAGCATTGACCAGTTCCTTTTCGTGAGTGACAACCATAATGGTGGTACCCATCTCATTTATTTTTTCAAAGAGGAGCATAAGCTCAAGGCTGCGTACAGGGTCAAGATTTCCGGTAGGCTCATCGGCGACAATCATACTCGGATTGTTTGCAAGAGCCCTCGCAATGGCGACACGCTGCTGCTCACCGCCGGAAAGCTCATTCGGCATACGCTTTTCACGCCCCTCAAGCCCGACAAGCTCAAGAACATAGGGAACTCTTTTCCTTATCTCCCTGGGAGGTGCGCCGACAACGCGCATGACGAACGCCACATTGTCATATACGGTCATATTTTCAATGAGCCGGTAATCCTGAAATATGACGCCCAGAGTACGGCGGACCCTCGGAAGCTTGCTTCTTCTTATCGTTGTCATATTGAAATTGTTTACGACAACTTTGCCGGAGGTAGGTCTGACTTCGCCGGTGATCAGCTTCATGATCGTCGTCTTGCCTGAGCCGGACGGACCGACAAGAAAGACAAACTCACCCTCGTTGATTGTAAGATCCACCGAGTCAAGAGCAAGAGTATTGCTGCTCTCGTAGATCTTCGTTACATTCTGCATCTGAACCATGTATTAGTCCTCCAAAGAACGTAGTATGCCGGAAGCATAATACGGATATCGCCCTGAAAAGGCTTAAAATTTTGAAATATTCAAGGAATCAAGATACATCTTGACCATCATTGCAACTTTAAAGACAATGGCATGGTCAAATTCTCTCAGATCGAGACCGGTCAGTTTTTTGATTTTTTCAAGTCTGTAAACGAGCGTATTCCTATGTACATAGAGCTTTCTGGATGTTTCGGAAACATTCAGGTTATTCTCGAAAAATTTATTGATCGTTTCAAGAGTATCTTCATCAAGCGTTTCGATAGGATTTTTCTTGAATACTTCATTCAGGAACATTTCGCAGAGAGTAGTGGGAAGCTGGTATATAATGCGTCCGAGGCCAAGCGTCTCATAATTGATTATTGTCTTCTCGCTTTCAAAGACGCGTCCGACATCAATGGCCACCTGCGCCTCTTTATATTTATCGGCAAGCTCTCGGAGATGATGTGCGTTCGTACTTATGCCGATAACGGTTCTGACGCCAAGTTCCTCATGAAGGACTTTTTCTATTTTCTTTGCGGTCTTCAGTATCTCTTCATGACAGTTTGTGTTTGGCAGAGACTTTACAACGACAACGTCCGCCTCATTTATATTAAGCACGAAATCTCTTTGACGATCCGGGAAAAGGCGCTGAATGATTTCAACCGCCGTTACATCGGAATTCTCCATCTGCCGGACCAGCAGGACGACCCTCGGCTCATCCGTGATGAAATGCAGTTCCTTGGCTCTGACGTATACATCACCCGGCAGAATATTGTCGGAAATGATATTTTTGACAAAAGCGGCTTTGTTGTGTTTCTCCTCGTAACTGCTTTTTGCCTCATTGAATGCGACAGCCTCAATAGCGCATATTGTTCTCGAAACAGAATCGCAGCCTTCAACAAAGGCGGCGTAGTCAAGCTTTGTACTATCTGAACTGAGCGGGCAATACGTCCTGCTCTCAGTCACGATTACCTTCTCGCCGTTTTCAAACTCATAAATGTGGAAATCATCCATTCTTGAGCCTATCATTGCAAGCTCACTGCTGGCAATAACAAAGCCCTGCTCGTCCACAACGCCAATAGTGCGATCGACAGAATCTTTCATCTGGATGATCACATTCTGAAAAATCTTGCTGGACATAAACTGCCTCCCTCTGCTGCACAGCAAGCCTATGAAAAACATTTTCGGCAATTTCACAAATGCTGCGCATTTCTCTTTGCACATAATAACTCATTTACTTGTGATTTTCAATAGAAATCGAGAGGTTTTTTTGTGAATTTTTTTCTCTTTATGATGTATACGTCGAAAAGAGCAGGTTTTAACACGCATTTTAGGTTAAGTTGACAAGAAAATACTGTCAATTTCACTTTGGGCAAGTTCACGAAAACCGCCGGGGCTAAGCGCGGAGTCAAGTTCAAGCGAGCCGATACGCAGACGGCGAAGCTCCTTTACCGGTTTCCCTCTTGAGGCAAGCATCCGCCTTACCTGATGATATTTTCCTTCCATCACTGTGACGAAGCATTCATCTTTACCCGTTATTTCAAGCTTTGCCGGAAGACAGCGGGTTCCGTCTGCAAGGGTCAGCCCTTTTTCAAACGCTTTTACGTCTGCCTCATCCGGCGCCCCCTCAACCCTTGCGTAATACAGCTTTTCGATATTTGATTTCGGCGATATGACGCGATGGGCAAATTCGCCGTCATCCGTTATCAGAAGAAGACCGCTCGTATCCTTATCAAGTCTTCCGACCGGAAAAAGTCTCATCCTTTTTAACTCGGGCGTAAGCAGGTCGAGCACGGTTTTCTGATTTTTGTCCTCGGTAGCGGTAAGCACTCCGCAGGGCTTATCCAGCATGTAGTAATGATATTCGGAATACCTTAGAATCTTTCCGTCAAGGCGGATGATATCGCTGCCCGGAATAATTTTCGCTTCCGGGATGCAAACCGCCTTGTCGTTGACGGTTACTCTTCCCGACTTGATGATCGCTTTCAGCTCTTTTCTGCTTGCGATCCCTTCGTCGCACAGCAGCTTATCAAGCCTTACCATGCCCAACGCAATCACTTCCTTCCCGCTGACATTATAGCATATCCAAGTAAATATTTGAATAGTATGTACAGTGCCTTATGCCGCAATGCCGTCATTGCATGGAAATAATTTGTATTGGAGAGGTTTTATGCTAAAATCGTCAGCAAAATTCACCAAAAAGAAAGCTCTGACAATTATTCTGATCGCGTCGATTATTTTTTTCCTCCTTGTTCTGACCAAATGGTTCATAGCATATAAAAATAATACGGGACTTATGACGCTTGATGGGCGTGAAAGTTTCCTTTTCTCGCTCGGCTGGAAGATCGACAGGGACAGTGAGGAATTTAAAACCGTCAGACTGCCCGAACAATTTGACGGAGTAATGTCCGATTATAATGTGCTGCAAAAATCTCAAGGCTTTGATTTTGAAAAATACAGAGGCAAAGATTGCAGCCAGTATACATATAAGGTAATAAACTATCCCGACGTCAAACACGATGTGTACGTCACAATATACATATGCGGGCGCGATGTCATAGGAGGAGATATTCACACGGCGTCAAGCGACGGTTTTATGCATGGAATAAAAAGAACGCCAAACGTATAAAAAGGTTCTAAACCGGAAGTTAGGGTATACACGGAAAAGCGGTAGCCCCAACTTTTGGTTTAGAACCTTTTTTATCAATATCAATCTGCAAACACGCGGCTCATTTCCGGTCACGGCTGCCGGTTATCTTGATCATCACAAGCTCGGCAGGATTATTGAAACGCGGGATAATGCCCGCCGTATTTGAAAGTCCTGTGCCTACAACGAGCCGTCCGTCATAAACTCCCTTGGTATATTCCGGAAAAAAACCCTGATTCGGTGAAAACAACCCCCTGTTAAAAAGTCTTATCTGTCCGCCGTGGGCATGACCGGATAAAATCAGGTCAATATCAAGATGTCTGATATAGCGCGTATAATATTCAGGGTGATGCGACAAAAGAATTTTGAATCCGTTCTGCCGGTCGAAGGCAGTAAGCCATTCAGTACGCGGTTCGGGAGAAACGCTTGACCGGCGGCATTTTTCACCGCGGCAGCCGGAACGTAAGCCGCCGATAAACACACCTTCACGGCTCACGAACTCATCATCCAGAAAGCAGACTCCTGCCTCTTCGCAAGCTTTCCTGTCCGAGGCGGCAAAGGCGTATTCATGATTTCCGGGGCAAAAAAACGAAGGCGCAATTTCGGCGCAGCTGCGGAAAACTTTTTCTGCGGCGGAATTACCTGACATTCTTTTATTGGTAATATCCCCTGCAAGGGCGATTATATCCGGGTCTTCTTCTGAAAGGCTGCTCTGAACTGCACCGAAGTCCCTGTCATGGACATCCGAAACAAGTGCAATTTTCAACGCCGAAATTTTGGCTGAGTTAATAAAATATCTGGAAACTTGCATATTTTTTCTCCGGGAACGAATATTCTCATCAAATTTACTAAAATTATAACAACTGACGGTGCCTTCCGGTTGGCAAGGACAAAAAGAGCCAGAAAGGTACGCTGTCAGGCGTGTATGTTCTTGTCAATTGATGGTACTGTAAGACAAAATAATTGAAAACGGTGTCGGATTATGGTAATATACACCCATGCTATAACATAGGAGAAACAGATGAGAACAGCGTCAAAATACGGGTATGCAGGCAGAAAGAAAAAAAGAAGATATTCCCGCAGGGATGAGCGCAGGTATATTATTGCCGGAATTATTTCAATAATTCTGCTCGTGTGCATTTCGGCCGTTCTCCTTTCCGATATAACGGTCGGTGAAACCGTCCCCAAGGAAGAAAAGGATCCGCACGAGGGGCAGGTGTACCTGTATGACGGCTTTGATTGGATATGGATGACCCCGCTGGAGGGCGTTGAGGTAAACGATCTCACCGAGGATGATTTTTCGGTTTCCAACGGGAAAATCATTTATACCGGTGACAAATACGATGTTCTGAGAGGCATTGACGTTTCAGAACACCAGAAAGAGATAGATTGGAAAGAAGTCGCCGGCAGCGGCATTGATTACGCTTATATACGCGTTGGCCGACGCGGGTACACCGAGGGAGGATTATTCGACGATGCGTATTTTGAAAAAAATATTCTTGAAGCGCAGGCCTCCGGCTTGAGAACCGGAGTGTATATTTTCTCCCAAGCCGTATCCGTACAGGAGGCTATCGAGGAAGCGAATTATCTGATAGAAGAGGTCAAAGAATACGACATTCCCCTGCCTGTAGTATACGATTGGGAGAAAATAAGCGAGGACGGCTCAAGAACCTCCGACATTTCCACGGAAACAAGAACAGACTGCGCAGTTGCCTTTTGTGAAACGGTGAAAAACGCAGGATATGTTCCCTGCGTGTATATCAACCGTAATATGGGCTATTACGGCTATGATCTGTCAAGACTTGACGATTATGAGATCTGGTTTTCACTGCCGGAAAGCGGCTTCCCGAATTTTTATTACCATGTTGACATGTGGCAATACAGCTTCACGGAAACCGTTCCCGGCATCAGTGTTGAAACGGATATGAACCTCTGGTTTCTCCCGAAAGCGGAGCTTTCTCAGTAATACCCGAAATATCCGGAGTATCCGGAAATAACCTGGCAAAGCGGAAGGTTCGTCTGCAAAGTCTGCACCTGCTGCTCTGTCAGGAGCGTACCTGTGACGTTCAGCTGCCTGAGGTTTGTAAGCGCCAGCAGCGGCAGCTCAGAGCTTATCATATTGTAAGAGAGATCGAGATATTCAAGATTTGACAGGCTTGCCAGCGGCGTGATATCAGACAGGGCATTGTATGAAAGGTCAAGACTTTTTATGAGCAGCCTGTTTGACGCGCTCTGAAAAACATAGATATTCGAGATGTTGTTCCGCGACAGATTTATGGTTTCCGGATTGCTGAATTGGCTCAATGCGCTGATATCAAAAATATTCAGTCCGCTCAGATCAATATTAACGGAGTCTCCGTCGAGAGCATAGTTGTCGATGTACACCATATATGAAAGCTCAGAATATGTAATACGGCAGCTATAGAGATTATTTTCAAGCGTCTGGACAGCGTCTCTTGTTAGAGAGGTATTATTCTCAATATTAAGTGAAGACAGATTTGTAAGATCGATCAGGCTCAGAAGTCCTTCATTCGTAAGGTTGGTATTCGCCAGCCCCAAGGTTTGCAGGCTTCTGAGCTTTTTCAGCCCTGAAAAGTCATAAATACTGTTGTCTGACAGATGAAGCTCCGTAAGCCCGGTCATATTTCCGAGCGGGACGGTGCTGCTGATATAGTTACCAGATGCGTTCAAAAAGCGGATGGACGACATACCCATAAGCGGTCTAAGATCCGATACAGCGTTGTTGGATATATTAAGCCACTGGAGCAGCGGCAGGTCCATCAGCGGACTCAGATCCGTGATGCTGTTTCCGCTCAGGTCAAGGCGCTGCAAATTCTTGCAGTTGGAGAGAGCCGAAATGTTCTGCAAACCCATTCCGCTTAGGTTAAGCTCGGCAACCTCGGTGTTGAACGTAACGCCGCCAAAGCTTATGTCCTGATCTTCTTCCTCGACCGCTTCGCTGTGAATAGCACAGTTGGGCAGAGCGTCTGCAAGGGCTTTCTGCTGCGACTCGGTAAGCTGTATCCCCTTAATGCTCAGGGTGGAAAGGTTCTTCAGCTGAGACAGACAGCTCAGATCGGAAACGGGATTATTATCGAGATACAGCGTCCTCAGGCCCGTCAGGGATGTCAGCGGCGAAATATCGGAAATATTATTGTTTGCAAGATTGAGCGTGGTCAGTCCGCCAAGAGCGGATATCCCGCTTATGTCGCTTATATTGTTTCCGGCGAGAGAAAGATTGTCAAGCGAATAAAGCTGCTGAAGCTGGGATATGATGGCGTTGCCGAGACCCATATTATCGAGAGCGATACCGGTCGTATCGCTTTTATACTGCTTATCGCCGATCGTAACCATATTAGACTGTCTTATAACGGAGCGCCGCGATTCAAGCTCATCTATCCACTCTATTACCTGCGGATTGCCGGTATCAAGCTTTCTGAGCGTTTCAAGCGCCTTGTCATAATTGCCCTGAGATTCATAACACTGCGTCATCATGGCAAGGCATTCATTTGTGGAATCTATCACAGAGGCTTTTCTGAGATATGTAAGCGCGGTATCAAAATCGCTTGAGTTGTAGCATGAGCGCGCCTGATTCATATATTCGTTATAGGCTCTCGTATCCGAAATATTCCGCAGAATGATCGCCATCATAATGATAACGACGGCAAAGACCGCTGTAAGAATAATGAAAATTATCTTTTTTCTCTTATCCTGATCGGATACGGCGCTTCTGGCAATGCGCTGTATTTTTTCCTCATTGCTCTCTTTTCTCGGCGCATGGACTTTTTCATGCTGCCTTATAGCGTTTCTGTCATGCCTTGGATATGAAATATCCCTGACGTTTCTGTTGGTTTCTCTCATAAAGCTGCTCCGGTGTCATCCTTACTGTCGCTTGATACTGCTTTTTCTGCGGCTTCTCCGGAGGAAGCCTGCGCATCTTTATTTGCCGTGCTTTCTGATGTTTCCGCAGCGGCCGAACCACCGTCGTTTACAGCTTCAGAGATTTCTTCGGATACGCTGAGATTTCCTGCGGTTTTGTCAACCACGCTTTTATCGCTGATGCTGCCGTCAGCACTTTCGGCGGCGTTTTCCGCCGGAAGCGCTTTCGCTTCTTTTTCCACGGGCAGACATTCCTTTTCCTCGGTGTGAGTTTCCGCCGTTTCGGCATTTCTACCGTCTTTATTTACTATCACCTTGGGTTTTTTCATCTTCGGAAGATTCATTTCTTCAATGCTAACTTTATTTTTCATCGCAAAAGCCGCAAAAAGGACTGCGAGGATCATGAACAGCAGAGAAATTTCCTGCATCACACCTGAAAAGCTGATGGAATTATCAGGATCCAGCAGCATCAGTGTGCGGTAATCTTTAACATACAGATGATAGAAAAAGCCCACCGTCAGTGTAAGTATCAACAGCCATTTTTTCCTCAGCCATCCAATTGAGACTGCCGAATAAAGAAAAACGGATATTACGCTCAGAGCTATTGATATGATCGTATATGTCAGACTGTTGTACTCAGACGACTTTATCACAAAAAAAGCAAGCATAAAAACAGCCGGCAGGCAGGTAAGCCACAGGAGCTTTCTGCCGAGCAGTATCAGGAACAAAATGAAAACAAGCGAACAAACCACGGGCAGTGCAACCTGCGAAATAATAAAAAATTCATCGTCCCATTTTCCGATGCTTCCGATAAGGCAGAATACGCAGGAAAGGGCGAGAAAAATTATTGTTCCATGGCAAAAAATACCGTCTTTTTCGATATAATATTTGATTCTGTTCTTTTTCAAGCTTATATCCCCTTTCAAAAAAACATTTAAAGATCCTTGTCCCATTCGCCGTCGGTGAAAATCCGGACGGTTTCCCCATCGGCTGTAAGCCCCGTTATGCACAAGTCAGGAGCGCCGATCATAAAATCCTCATGTATCATCGAATCGTTCACTCCGAGCGCTTTTGCCTGCTCTGGCGTATACCCGGCAAAGTTTTCAAGACAGCTGGAGTAGCCCTGACCAAGCGCCAGATGGCATGAAGCGTTTTCATCGAACAGAGTATTATAAAATAGTATCCCGCTTTGACCGATAAGCCCGGAATACGGAACAAACGCACATTCCCCGAGCATTGACGCCCCATCATCCATTGAAAGCAGCCCTTTCAGCGCCGTTTCGTTTTTCTCCGCATGGAACTCAACAACCCTTCCCTTTTCAAATCTCAGGTAGAAGTTTTCTATCATGACGCCGCGATAGCAGAGCGGTCGGGTGGAATAGACGATTCCTTCTGCGTCGCCCTTCATCGGGGTAGTAAAAATCTCCTCGGACGGGATATTTGCGTTAAACGCTGTGATACCGTCCGGCAAATACTCGGCGCCTCCCATGAAGCGCATCTGCGCCATGAGACCCACGGTGAAATCAGTGCCGGTGGAAGCGCTTGAATAATGCAGTCGGCGAAGCCTGAGTGAATTCAGCTTTTCACAGCGCCTGTGAAGCTCACTGTTATGTAATTCCCATTGCCTCATCGGATCCAAGTCCGCTCTGGAGCAGAATATTATCGCCTGCCACAGGCGTTCCACAGCCTCCTCTTCGGAGCAGCCGGGGAAAACCTTTTTCGCCCACTTTTTCCCGGGAACCGCCGCAACGCACCATTGATAGCGGTTTTCCATCATATCCCTGTATTTTTTCGTTACGGCAAAGCGCTTTTGCTGCGCCCGTGCCCATTTTTCCTGATCTATACCGTCAAAAGCGTCCGGAGCATCGGAATCGAGATAAATATTGGCGGGCAAAACTTCACAGCGCTGTTTAAGCCGTTCTTCTTCCCATGCGTCAACACCGGAAAGCATTTCTTCACTCTGATGTTCAATATCAAGCCTGATTGCCGGAGTGAAGCGCCAATCTATGCATACCTTTGAAGCTCCGGCAAAATAGCATTGCTCAACGAGCATCGCAACAAACTCAAGCTGTTCAGGCTCCGTGCGGATGACTACCTGCTGTCCGTTTCTGATATTTACGCCTTTTCTGGCAATAAGCTCTGCATATTTTTTTAATATTTCTCTCTCCATATACCCGCCCCTTTAACCTCGGTTGATTATGCGTGCTTCAAGATAATATCTCTTATCCGCAGCATGCCCGATCGAAAAAGTTTTTCTCGGCAGGGCTCCGTTTTCATTTACGTAATCAAAAAGTTCGGTTTTGTCCATGCCGCTGAAAACAAGGCCTACCGTATCTTTTTTCGCTGCCAGTGCTCTGACTGTTTCCTCACCGTGAATATAATCCACGGATGAGCCCTCATGGCATGAAATGTATTCGTCAATAAAGCCCTGCAAAACGTCCGCTTCAAGGCCTTGCACGTAAACAGCACCTCTGCTGTCCGGCGAAATGAATTCCACCTTTCTTCCTTGCTTTCCGTGGAAACGCCGGCGCAGTTCATCTATAAAGTTCGCGGCATCAACGTTGAAAACTACCCTGTATATCGGCTCAAACTCAACTCCGTCGCTGTGGATATTCACAAGCTCGGCAAGCGCGTAACGCGCCTCCGGCGTAGCTATCAGTCCGGCGCTCTCCTTTGCGGCTGCCAGAGAATGGTTCCCGTCGCCCACGGCAAAAAGCATCTTCCCCTGAACGGCACAACTGTCTGCCAGCGTCTCCAGCTCTGAAAGAATCTCTTTTTTTGTATCCTCAGATAAAAGCCAGCCTTTTATCCTGCCGCCGCCAAGCATAAGCTCAAAATCATAGAGAAGCTTCTGAGCGGATGTATCAACGGATTCAAGAATCATCTCTCCGCCGTCATCCATCAGGATCATTATGTGCGGCAGTTCAAGCGGCGCTCCCTTCCTGATATCCACTCTTGCCGGGAGGCGTGAAACGACCGTTCCTTCCGTCGGTCTGATGGCCGAACGGGCGCCCGGAGTATAGTCGTAATCGTCAAGGGAGAACTTGCCTACAAGCCCTCTTCGTATCCTGCCGCCGGTCACTTCGCGCTCTACCAGAATAAGCGCGTCCTTATATTCGGTAAACAATCCCGCATCAAGGTATTGTCTCATGGTTTTGTTGATCTCTTCTATTCGCCTTTCCGGCTCGTCATTCAGATATATTTCGGGCAGGGTAATGTTTAAGCAGGAAGGACAATCGCCGACCTCTTTTTTTGCTTTATCCCAATATTCGACCTGAGATGTGAACTGATCGCATGCAATGGTTGACCATTTTCTCAGATCAGTATCCGGGATCAGAATATCGGCGGTTGAAAACGGAAGTCTGGAGTGCATATATGTACCTCACGGTTATATTATACCAAATTGATCACAGTAAAAATAATTGACGGAAAATAAACTTTGTATTAAAATAATTCCATAAAAGACAAGGAGAAACAGAAATGCAAGTAATTGAATCAAGCTTTGAAAACGGAACCGTCACCGCCCGGCTTATTCTCGACAAGAGTGATATTGACGATTTTTCCACGCCGCAGAAAGCTGTTGAATATTATATCACGTTCCATGCAAAATCTCTCGGAATAGATTCGCTTCTCTTCACACGCGTTACCGCGATGGATGAGCATGAGGACGGTTCGCTCGAAATACGTTTTGAAGCGGCGGCTTCTCCCAAGGTTGTACTTGGGCAGTACATAGGAGTGCCGGTGGATATCGGTCATTGCGAGGATTTTGAAGAGGCTGCTGTAACCGCCGCCGCGTACAATGCGGAGGTCGAGCTTCCGCTGCTGATCGTCAACCGCAAGCTCGAAACCATAAAGCTTGAGCAGGAGACGGAGCTTCTGCAAAGCGTTTCCCTCAATGCCCTGACAGACGTATACGCGATCTTATATGAGCTTGACAGTGAACAAGACGAAGAAACCCGCTGGGCCGACGCTATGGAAGTTTCCGAAAGCTATCTCAATATGGGGATGCAGGACATTGATTATTTTGCCGAATGTATCGGAGACGTATGCTTTGAAGCGGAAAAAGATGAAATAATAAAAGCCATTGAGCGGAGGGCAGAAGCAAGGAACACGCTTCCCCCGGAGGTGATAGGCGAACAGGTTTTCGAGGCGTTCCTGCGTTCGCAGGGAAGCTCATACGGGCAATGGCTTGAGGAAAACCGCAGTGAAGCCGAAAGGCAGTGTATGGTGGATTTCCTTCTGACCGCCGTTGTTGACGCCGAGAGTATAGCCGCAAGCGATGCTGAGCTTGATAAAGCGGTATATGAGCTGGCGGTTCAGTATCAGATGAGCGATAAGGATGTACTTGCAATAGTCGGCGAAGAAGCGTTGAGGCATCAGATAAAGATGACAAAAGCGCGGCGCATGATAGCGGAAAGCGCAAAAAGCATCTGACCCTTTCAGAGAGCACGAAATGTGCTCTCTTCTTTTATACCTTATGCCTTATGCAAATTTCTTTTCCATTGTGAGAATATTTTTACCGTCAGAATATGAATAAGCAACCTCATCCATAATTTTTTTCACCATAAATATTCCCAGACCTCCGATATCGCGCTCTTCCGCACTCAGTGTAACATCCGGCTCGGCGTTTTCAAGAGGGTTGAACGGCACACCGCTGTCAGACAGCATAAGCAGTACTCGATCACCGTCATATTCAATACGCAGCTCCGCCTCGCCGTCCGACTCAGGATATGCATAGCTTGCCACATTTACAAAAGCTTCTTCAAGGGCAAGACAAATCTGATTCATGCTCTTCATCGGGCATCCGCACTTTTCAAGACAGTTTTCGGCAAAGCCGAGCACGTCATCCAAACATTCTAATTTTGCTTTGAAAGAGGAAAAAAAGATTTTATTTGACATATTATCACTCGTCCTGTGCAAAAAATCAGAAACTGCTATATATTCAGTACGAAGCATCCCGATTTTTGTTACATGACAAAAGAATTATTTTATCATTTCCATAAAATCTTCTTCGCTGATGATCTTTATTCCAAGGCTTTCTGCCTTTGTGAGCTTACTTCCTGCTTCCGCACCGGCAAGGACGAAACTCGTCTTTTTGCTGACCGAACCGGACACCTTTCCGCCGAAGCTCTCAATAATAGCGCCGGCCTCATCACGCTTATAGTTATTCAGCGTTCCCGTCAGCACAAATGTCATCCCGGCAAATCTGTTGTCTTTTATTTCCTCGTGGCTTGTAAAATCCACCCCCGCAGAGCGAAGCCGCTCTATAAGATGCAGCGACTGCGGATTAGAAAACCACTCGGTGATAAACTGTGCGGTGATTCCTCCGATATCCGGAATAAGAGTAAGTTCATTTACATCGGCACGGACAAGACTGTCGAGGTTTCCAAAGTGAGAAGCAAGCACCTTGGCTGCTTTCTGCCCGACCTGCCTGATGCCGAAAGCGCATATGAGCCTCGATAACCCGGCGGATTTGCTTTTTTCGATAGCATCGATAAGGTTACTCGCCGACTTTTCGCCCATGCGATCCAACATAGCGACAGACTGCGGCTCAAGATAATAAATATCCGCCGCTGATTCGACAAGCTTGTTTTTTATAAGGCTTTCGCACACCGAGATGCCGAGCCCTTCAATGTCCATTGCCTCTCTGGATGCAAAATGCGCGATATTTCTCAGCACCTGCGCGGGGCACTCCGGGCTTGTACATCTGTATGCGGCGCCGTCAATGTCACGAACGACAGGAGATCCGCATTCCGGACATCTTTCCGGCATAGTAAACGGTACGGTTCCCTCCGGCCTTTTTTCAACCGCCACAGCAACCACCTCGGGAATGATCTCGCCGGCCTTCTGAAGAATCACCGTATCCCCTATCCTGATATCGAGCCTTGATATATTATCCTGATTATGAAGTGTCGCCGCGGATACGGTAGTTCCCGCAAGCCTTATCGGCTCAATAATGACTTTAGGCGTCAGAACGCCTGTTCTGCCGACCTGAACAATGATATCCTTGACCCTGCTCTCCTTCTGCTCCGGCGGATATTTGAACGCGACCGCCCAGCGCGGCGCCTTTGCCGTGCTTCCGAGCATTGCACGTTGGGATAGATCGTTTATTTTTATTACCGCCCCGTCCATTTCATATGGGAGCGCATCCCGGTTTTCTCCGAGCCAGCGTATTTGCTCCACGCACTCCTCTATCTTGTCAAAGCGTTTATAGGGAATGACCGGGAAGCCCATTTCACGCATCGCGTCAAGCGTCTCCGCATGAGTATGGTATCTCATGTCAGATGAAAACTGCATATTGAAAAAGACGATATCAAGCCTCCTTGAGGCGGCGATTCTGGGGTCCATCTGACGTATTGAGCCGGCAGCCGCATTCCTTGGATTTGCAAGCGGATTTTCCCCGCGTATCTCTCTTTCGGCGTTGATCTTTTCAAAAGCCGCCTTGGACATATATACTTCACCGCGGACTATCAGCCTTTCCGGCGCATTATCAATCCTCAGCGGAAGCGACCGGATAGTCCTTAGATTTTCAGTCACGTTTTCACCCGTAATGCCGTCGCCTCTGGTTGCCCCGCGGATGAAAACGCCGTTTTCATATTCAAGCGACATGGACAGTCCGTCTACCTTGGGTTCAACGCTGAAATCGTGCGGCGCCGGTATCAGCGAGTCCATACGGCTGCCGAATTCAAAAAGTTCATCATAAGAAAATACGTCTGTGAGACTTTCAAGCGGAACCTGATGCGTGACTGGTTCAAACTGCGAAAGTGCCTGACCGCCGACTCGCTGGGTCGGCGAATCCGGAGTGATCAGTTCCGGATGCTCGCTTTCAAGCGTTTTGAGCCGCTGCATCAGCATATCATACTCATAATCAGAAATTTCGGTTCTGTCATAAACATAGTACAGCTTGCTGTGGTAGTTCAGCTCTTTTCTGAGTTTTTCGATTTGTTTTTTTACGTCCATCTTAATTCTCCATGCGTTCTATCAGCACAAACAGTTTGATTGCCCCCCCCCGCGCACGGAGGATTTCAGTCATTGCATATCAAAAAGGGTCTGCGGGACATTCCCGACGACTACCGTATCGGCAATAAGCACCTCGGTACGAACCTGACTGCTCTCTGTTCCCCACGGGAGCAAAACGCTGACGTCAACGATCACGTCAATATTTATCTGATGCTTTGTCTGATTTATTCCCGCACTGATAAGATTGTTATTGAACTCCACCCTTGAAGATGTGAGCATAAGGATCTTGACGGGGATTTTCGGACCGCGTCCCATGAGCAGGCTCACACCCGTAAGGTTCCCGACAGGTATTGAGACGGAGATCGTGTTATTTGACGTGGAATCGACCGTCCTGCTGAGTATTTCCGCGGAAAGGCTGTTTATCCTCGACATATTGCAGCTTACCGCGCTGACATCTCCGTTATCCGCTTTTTCAAAAGAGACGAACCAGTCGGCGTCATAATTCTGTTCCCTGAAAATATCCGCGATAGTGCGGTTGACCTTGACGGTAACAATGTCGCACGCATCGGAAACCGCTATCTGCGACGAGATATCGTTCAGGAAAAGGAACGCGCTTGCCACAAAAAGAAAAAGGATCGCAGTCACCGTAAGGAAAACCATCCGCTTTTTACTTTTTGAGACGTCATTTTTCAAGTTGCTGCTGTCAAGATATATGTACCTGGATTTACGGCGAAACAGTTTTCTTAAATACATGGATTCATCTCCCCCATGTATTATATGCCGCTTTATTCCTCCAACATGGCACTTACAGCCATCATTACCCCCAATTTACCGGACTCAAAGGTAAGTCCTCCCTGCATATACACGGTATACGGCTCCCGTATCGGTCCGTCGGCGGAAAGTTCAATAGATGAGCCCTGGATAAACGAACCGGCGGCCATAATAACCGGGCAGTCATATCCCGGCATCGGCCACGGCTCCGGGGTAACAAAAGAATCAACAGGTGCGCCGGATTGTATCCCAAGGCAGAACTTTTTCATCCGCTCCGGTGATTTGAGCTTTATCATCTGGATAATGTCCGAACGCTCCGCATTATACGCCGGAGAGCTTTCGATACCCAGCTCATCCATCATCGCCGCGCAGAAAGCCGCCGTTTTCAGCGCCTGTGCAACGGTGTGCGGCGCAATGAACAGCCCCTGAAAAAGCAGGCGGTTATTTCCGAGCGTTGAACCGCACTCTCCGCCGATCCCCGGCGTGGTCAGACGCATCGCCGCACGCTCAACAAGCTCTGCTTTCCCTGCGATATATCCGCCTGTCGGCGCAATTCCCCCTCCCGGATTCTTTATAAGAGAGCCTGCAATTATATCCGCCCCCACCTGTGTAGGCTCTATCACATCCGTAAACTCACCGTAGCAGTTATCGACCATTATACTGGCCTCAGGGTTTACTCTATGGACTATATCGCATATTCTGCCGATCTCTGCGACCGACAGCGCCTTTCGGTCTTCATAGCCGCGTGAACGCTGTATCATAACAGCCGCGACTCTTCTGTCCGCAGCTGCTTTTTCTATTTTGTCATAATCCGGCTCTCCGTCGTCGGCAAGCGAAACCTCGGCATAATCAATCCCGTAGAATTTAAGAGAACCATGGCAGCCGCCTGAAATGCCGATAGCGCTCCTCAGCGTATCATACGGTGTTCCGGTGACGGAAAGAATAACGTCTCCCGGCTTTACCACGGCGAACATTGCCGCGGTAAGGGCATGTGTGCCGTTTACAAAATTAATCCTGACAAGCGCGGCTTCCGCTCCGAATATGCGGGCATATATCCTGTCAAGAACCTCCCTGCCGAGATCGTCATATCCGTATCCCGTTGTTCCGGCGAAGCAGCTTTCCGATACTTTATTCTCCTGAAAGGCTTCCATAACTTTTTTTGTATTCTGCATTGAAACGGCGTCGATTTTTCTGAAAACGGGGTCAAGCTTCTCCGTCGCCTTTTCTGCAAGCTCATATACTTCCGGTCTGATTTCCGATATTTTCATTACTTAAGCTCCATAATTATTTTCTTGAAGTATTTTCCTCTCTCTTCAAAATTCTTGAACCGGTCAAAGGCAGCGCAGGCCGGAGAGAAAAGGACGATGTCGCCGTCCTCCGCCGCTTCGGCGGCGGCAAGAACAGTCTCTGTGAAATCATCAATTTTGACAGTTTCGAGCCCGCTTTCGCTGTAAAACCTTGAAGATGTTATCGCCGCTTCTATCTTACCGGCGGTATCGCCTGTAAGGAAAACCTTTTTTGCCATGCGGCAGAGATCGTCGCCGAGACCGTCAAACGGAATGTGCTTATCGTATCCGCCGGCAATGACGATAGGCTTTACCTTCATAGCTCTCAGCCCCGCTGCGGTTCTGCTGGGGCTTGTGCCGATAGAATCGTTTATGTATGTCACACCGCCGCGCACACGCACAAGCTCAAGCCGGTGCTCAACACCAGAAAAGCTCCCTGCAACGCAGCGGCAGTCATCATCGCTGACAAGTCCCTCAGTCGCTGTAAAAGCCGCAAGATAGTTGAGCACATTATGCTCCCCCGGCAGCAGAATATCATCGGTATGCAGCAGCGCCGTTACATTGCCATCCTTGGCGCGGTAAATTATTCCGTCCTTGCAGAAACAGCCGCGTCCGACCTCCGACTTGTCAGAAAAATACGAGATCCGGCTTTTGGCAAATCCCGCATAATAATCGCTGTGCGCATCATCAAAGTTCAGGACAAGCCTGTCTCCGCTGTCCTGCATCATAAAAATACTGCGCTTTGCATCAATATAATCCTGATAATCCTTATGCTTATCAAGATGATTCGGCGAAATATTCGTGATTACCGCTATATCCGGTTTACAGCGCATGCTGTGCAGCTGAAACGAGCTTAATTCGAGTACGGCAATATCGCTTTCTTTGAACTGCGGTATCTCACACAGCAGCGGAGTACCTATATTGCCGCCAAGATGAACTGTGCAGCCGGCATGCTTCAAAAGCTCCGAAATAATCGTGCTTGTGGTCGTTTTCCCGTCTGAACCTGTTACCGCAACGGTACGGCAGGGGCAAAGGGCGAAAAAAACTTCCATTTCCGAAGTTATAACGCTTCCCTTTTCTTCCGCCGCTTTAAGATGCTCATCAAAAGGCATAAGCCCGGGTGTGCGGAAAATGATATCATGGTCAAGCCCGTCAAGATACTTCTCACCAAGCTTCAGCTTGGCGCCCCGGCTTATAAGATCCAACGCATCCACCCCTAACTGCGCAAAGCTTCGTTTATCACAGCCAGTTACATCGCACCCGAAGCTGAGAAGCAGTTTTATAAGCGGAAGATTGCTCACTCCAAGTCCAACAACGGCGATTCTTTTATCCTTTATTGAAATAATATAGTCATTTAATGTCAAGTCTGATCCCCTCACAATCAGTTTATTATAAATCTTTTCCGGCGTTAATACAAGATTTATTATTGACTTGAGGCGCACAAATGATTAAAATACATTCATCGAGTATGCCGAACGACCGCGGGCGCAAGGCGAAAGCCTGCGCGTGAGGAAAGTCCGGGCTCCGCAGGGCAAGGATAACGGGTAACGCCCGCCAGGGGTGACCCTCGGACAAGTGCAACA
>UROG01000036.1 GCA_900549485.1 uncultured Eubacteriales bacterium | reverse complement strand
CCGTTCGACTTGCATGTGTTAGGCACGCCGCCAGCGTTCATCCTGAGCCAGGATCAAACTCTCAATAAATTGTATTTAATCATCCATGCCGGATGCTTAACTCAATCTATTCAAGCTTATCTGCTCTCAATAGAAATTTTCGTTTTAAGTGTCTCTCAACACTTGAACCCTTTTCTGGTGCTTATTTTGCTTAAGCTTTTTTCTTACATTGTTCAATTTTCAAGGTACATCCTTCGCTTTGCTCTCACTTGGTGAAAGCTTGCTTATTATATCTCGGAAGGTCAGCGTTGTCAAGAGTTTTTTTCGATTTTTTCAATTCTTTTTCTCTTTCCAACCTTTATTTCCGGCTCTCTTTCAAGTGCTTGTGTAATATACCACCTGTGTTCTCTTTTGTCAACAGTTTTTTACCGTTTTTTTCTTTTTCCGATAATTTTTATTTTGCCCTTGCAGACCGGCGTGCCGAAAGATATAGCGCAGCCGCTGCAAGCAGAAACAGCAGCAGCCTGCTCGACGGTGAAAACGCATAAAACAGAGCGTTTCCCGCAAGTATTGCCCAATTCCCGACATTTTCCGGAGAAACGCAATATATAAGCAAGAAAAAGCCTGCAAACACAAACAGCTCAAACGTTGTTGCCGTCATTTCTGTTCCTTTATTTCATGGCAATGCTGATTCGGCAGTCAAAAGAAGACGGGTTACTTTTTGTCTCCTATCGTGCCTATGTACGGCAAAGGCTCCTCTCTGCCGTTTGCCGCGTTCATAATGCCCTTTACCAGCAGGTACAGCCTTGAAAGCTGCACAAGTGCGCCTATGACCGGCGCCCAAGTTATCGCATCGCATATAAGGCCGTAGATAAACAGCCTCAGACCCTGCTTTGCATGGAAATTTGCCGTGCGGTCCTCCGGCTTGAAGAGCATAGGTATAAGGAAAAGAGCGCTGAAATATGACAGGATAGAAAGCAGCTTGGTATTCGACGTTTTTGACGCATTATATATAGCGCTGCTCCGCGCCGATGACTCGGCTCCGGAGGCGGCAGCATCGGTATAGCTCTGCCATTGCCCGCTCTCGCGCTCCCTCTCCCGACGCTGTTTTTCCTGCTCCGCCCATCTGCGGCTCTGCTCCTGCTGCTTTTTCCTTTGTTCATCCAGCTTTCTGCGCAGCTCCTCGTTTGTAAACGAGTAATATTTCCCCGTATCCTCAGCAGCGGTACGTGCTGCCTCGGCCTGTGCCGCCTGCGCCGCCTTGGCCGCTTCTTCTTCACTGTCAAAGCCGCACGCAAGACATTTTTTCTGTCCGTCGGGTATATAAGCGCCGCATTTATCGCAATAAGCCATACAAGCCTCCGTAAAGTTCAATTAATTAGTTTATTATATATCAGAAGCTTTGGCTTTTCAACATTTAAGCGCAGAAAATATGCTCGCCTATGGTGACGATAACGGGTCTTGACCATATCCACGCGCTTGTGGCGGTGTTCGGATTGAAGTAATATATCGCTCCGCCGCTGGGGTCCCAGCCGTTCAGGGCATCCTTGGCTGCGCGGTATGCGCTTTCGGAGACAGGCTCGTTGAATTGCCCGTCGGCTATGCAGGTAAATGCCTCCGGCTGATAGATCACGCCTGCTATCGTATTCGGGAAGGATGAATGGCGCACACGGTTGAGCACCACGGCGCCCACAGCCACCTGCCCCGTGTATGATTCACCCCTTGCCTCGGCGGAAATGAGCCGTGCAAGAAGATCAACATCACCATTTCCGCCGCCTCCGCTGCCTCCGGACGGGGAAGCGCCTGTATTTATGCCGAGAGCGGCAAGCGTGGCGCTGCCCGCCTGTCCGTCGGCGGTCAGACCGTTTTTCTGCTGAAAGAATTTGACCGCTTTTTCCGTGCGGCTGCCGTAAACGCCGTCAATAGACCCCGAATAGTAACCCCACGCCTGTAATCTCGTCTGTATTTCACGTACGACCGCCCCGCTTGAGCCGCGTTTATACAGCTCCGCAGACGCATATTGCGCAAGTGCAATGATGAACACGTTTACGGTTATTATCAGCGCTATCGCAAGAATCAGCTTTTTTCTCTGTTTACTGATTGAAAACACCCCCACAAGCTTTTTAGATAGCTTGTGAGGGTGCGCGATAAATTATTCAGATTTAATCTCTTGTCTTGTTTTCGATTTCCGAAAGAATTTTTGCTTCAAACGCCGCGTAATCCATAGCGCCGAGATCTACGCCGCCGCGTGTGCGCACCGCAACCGCACCCGCTTCCTTCTCCTTATCGCCGACGACAAGCATATAAGGAATCTTCTGGAGCTGTGCTTCGCGGATCTTATAACCGATTTTTTCGTTTCTGAGATCGGTTTCGCAGCGGACTCCGACTTTGTCAAGCTTTGCCTTGATTTCCTCCGCATAATCATTGCAGCGGTCGGTGATAGGCATGATCTTGCACTGCACGGGAGAAAGCCACACCGGAAACGCCCCCGCAAAATGCTCGGTGATAACGCCGATAAAGCGCTCAATGGAACCGAAGACAACGCGGTGGATCATAACGGGGGTATGCTTCTCACCGTCCGCACCGATATATTCAAGATTGAAGCGGTCGGGGAGCTGGTAGTCAAGCTGGATCGTGCCGCACTGCCACGTGCGTCCGAGGGAGTCCTGAATATGATAGTCAAGCTTAGGACCGTAGAACGCACCGTCGCCGGGATTTACCTTATATGTCTTGCCGATGCCGGTAATAGCGTCCGCGAGAGCATTCTCCGCCTTCTCCCAATCCTCACGTGTGCCGACATGGTCTTCGGGCATGGTGGACAGCTCAATGGTATAGGGGAGGCCGAACATGGAATATACCTCGTCGAAAAGCTGTGCAATGCGCACGACCTCGTTGGTTATCTGATCCTGCGCAAGGAGGATATGCGCGTCATCCTGAGTGAACGCACGGACGCGGAACATCCCGTGCAGCGCACCGGACAGCTCATGGCGGTGGACATTGCCAAGCTCACCGTAGCGCAGGGGCAGATCGCGGTAGGAATGAGGCTCAAGCTCATAAACAAGGATCGAGCCGGGGCAGTTCATGGGCTTTATCGCAAAATCCTCGCCGTCGATAACGGTGGTGTACATATTGTCCTTGTAGTGATCCCAGTGACCGGAAGTCTCCCACAGTGTGCGGCGCATGATCTGCGGGGTCTGGATCTCAACATAATCCCACTTCTTGTGAACCTGACGCCAATAGTCGATAAGGGTGTTTTTCAGAACCATGCCCTTGGGGAGATAGAACGGGAAGCCGGGGGCTTCATCACGGAACGCGAACAGGCCGAGTTCTCTGCCCAGCTTACGGTGATCGCGGCGCTTTGCCTCTTCAATACGGGCAAGGTACTCGTCAAGCTCGTCCTTTTTGGGAAACGCAATGCCGTAAATGCGCTGGAGCGTCTGACGGCTGCTGTCGCCTCTCCAATAGGCGGCATTGCAGGCAGTGAGCTTGATGGCGTTGCCCTTGATGCGGCCGGTGGAATCGAGATGCGGGCCGGCGCAGAGATCGGTAAACTCGCCCTGCTTGTAGAAGCTGATAGCGGCATCCTCAGGCAGATCGTTGATGAGCTCCACCTTGTACGGCTCATTGCGTTCTTCCATGAATTTTATCGCTTCCTCACGCGGCAGTTCAAAGCGCTCAAGCTTGAGCTTTTCCTTGCATATTTTGCGCATCTCACCCTCGATCTTCTCGAGTATCTCGGGAGTAAACGGGAAAGGAGAATCCATATCGTAATAGAAACCGTTGTCGATCGACGGGCCGATGGCCAGCTTCGCTTCCGGATAAAGGCGCTTCACCGCCTGCGCCAGAACGTGTGAGCAGGTGTGCCAATAGGTCTTGCGGTATTCTTCGTTTTCAAAGGTATACTTATTCTCGTCCATATTATCCTCCTATATATAATAAGAATATGCAATTGTTTTTCTGAGCCGTCCAAGGTTCTGCACCGTGATAATAAAAGCACCCTTGCGCATAGCAAGGGTGCTTGAAATCAACACGGTTCCACCTTGGGTTTAACTCATAACGCGGTAACGGGCGTTGTTCGGGAGGTCATTTCCGATCTCCGGCTCGGGAGCGGTCACACATCCGTCCGGCCGGCGCGGCTCACAGCATACGCCGCGCTCTCTGAACGGTCATTTGCAGATGGTGTTCTCCGTCAAAGCTTTTTACGGGGTAATAATAACATTGCGAGCAGGGTATGTCAATTATTTTATGCAAAATTTGTCTCGGAATTCCCCCGAAAGCGATTTTTACCGTATGTGCAGTTTTGCCAAACCGACGCAATCGTTTTTGTTGAAGTTCACGCATGACAATTTGTTGTATTTTCTGCATAAATGCGGTATACTTGATATAGTTCTTTGAGCTATCAGGGAACTACAACAACCTATCATGCAAATGCGTTTTATCAAAAACGGCACACCGAAAATTCGGTGTGCCGTTAGGTTCGCATTTCAGATTACTCGATCACGTTGAGAGTGAGAGAATCGGTGGAAGCGAGGTTCTCGTAGTTGTCATCGATTTCGATGGTGCCATCAACGATACCCTTGAGCATTTCCTGATACTCTTCAACAGTCCAGCCCTCGAGGGACCAGGTGTCAACAGGCAGACCGACTGCATCTTCGGCTGCACCCAGAGAGGTTGCTTTGCCGCCGATTTCGTCCCAAGTGCCGTCATAAGCCTTGGTGAGCGCCCAGACAACGGAGCTGCTGAGGCCCTTCATTGCGGAGGTGATAACGGTATCGGACTCGCTGGACTGGTCAACATCAACGCCGATGACTGCGCCGTCATTTGCGGAAGCGGCAGCAGCAACGGACTGGAACATGGAACCGCCGCAGCAGAATATAGCCTCAACGCCGGATTCGTACCAGCCGCTGGCCATGGTCTGAAGCTCGGGAGAAGCGGAGAAAGAGGAACCGTAGAGCCAGGAGTAGTTCATGGTAACGGTCTTGCCCATCTCGGCAGCAGCCGCAGATGCGCCCTGAACGAAGCCGTAGCCGTATCTGCAGCATGCGGGATTGTCTCCGCCGCCGCCGCCGCAGAAGCCGAGGGACTCATAGCCTTCCTTAACGGTTGCGTAGCCTGCGAGGTAGCCGCACTGCTCTTCTTTGAAAGCAATGCCTGCAATGTTGTCAAGGCCGTCAAATGCCCAGCCGTCAACAAAGATGAACTTTACTTTGGGAAATTCCTTAGCGGCTTTCTCAAGAGCGGTGCCCTGCATGAAGCCTGCGCATACGATAACCTTTGCGCCGTTGTCGGCAGCGGCCTTCATAGCGTCAAAGCGGTCGTCGTCGGTAGCCTTATCGCCGTTTGCGGGCTGATAGTACTTGTAGCTCAGGCCGTTGGCGTCTGCATACAGCTTAACGCCGTCGAAAGTGCCCTGGTTAAAGGACTTGTCCTTGAGCTGGCCAACGTCGGTGATGAAAGCAACTTCATACTTTCCGTCGGCAGAGGTCATTTCGTCCGCGATGGCATCAGCGGCTTCGTCTGCGGAAGCAGAGACAGCACACATAGCAAATACCATGCAGAGTGCGAGAATCATTGCAAGAAACTTCTTCATGATTTTTCCTCCAGATATTTTGTTTGTCTGTACGTTTTCGTACTGCCTGAATTATAGCAGAGTATTCTATCATAATCAAGCAGTAATTATCAATAAATTGTGAAAACTCGCCGTATTCAGGTTAACAAAGTTACGTAAACTTCTTCCCCGCTTTCCGCCGTGTTCCCCGCTCTGCGGTTATTTTTTTGCCATTGCCGCGGCCGTATCAAGCGCAATTTCCATCATTTGCCCGAAGGACAGCATCCTTTCATCGGCGGTAAGCGCCTCGCCGGTGTAGATATGATCGGAAATCGTACACATACACAGCGCTCTCTTTTTATGATACGCCGCGTTCGCATACAGCGCCGCCGCCTCCATTTCTATCGCCATGACGTTCATACTGCGCCATTTGTTGTTGGCCTCGGGGTCGATATGATAAAAGTTGTCTTCGGAGAGGATGTTGCCGACCTTGGGGTCGATCCCGTGTTCCCTCGCCGCGCTTATCGCGGCGGACAGCAGCTCATAATCGGCTATCGGGGCAAAACGCCCGGGAAGACCGAACGCGTCGATATAGCTCGATGTGGTGCATGCGCCCTGTCCGAAAACTATATCCATGAGCTTCACATCGTCCTGAATGGCGCCGGCGGAACCGACGCGGATGATATTATCCACCTCATATGTTGTGAACAGCTCCCACGAATAAATGCCGATCGAGGGCATACCCATGCCGGAAGCCATGACCGTGACGGGTACGCCCTTCCAGCCGCCTGTATAGCCCTGCACACCGCGGACGTTGTTCACAAGCACGGCGTCCTTAAGATATGTTTCGGCAATGTATTTTGAGCGAAGAGGGTCGCCCGGCATGAGAACGGTCTTTGCGATCTGCCCGATATAGGCGTTGTTATGGGGGGTTCTTTTGGGTTCCATAGTAAACTCTCCTTTTCTTTCTGCGGTACGGCAAGGTCTGCGCACCGGCATATGATTCAAATATGACTTCTCATTTATTTTCATTATATAAGAAAAAACGGAAAAGTCAAATTGAAACGGGACAGGAAGTGTGGTATGATGTAGAAGAAAGACAGAGAAGGAGCGGACAGACATGAGCGATGTAATGGTAATCGGCATTGCCGGAGGTACCGGCAGCGGCAAGACCACTATCACAAAAAAGCTCGTCCAGCGTTTCGCGGGCGAAGTTTCGGTAATCAATCACGACAACTACTACAAAGCGCACCACGATATGCCCTATGAGCAGAGATGCAAGCTCAACTACGACCACCCGGACGCCTTTGACACCGACCGCCTGATAAGCGATCTGCGCAAGCTCAAGGCGGGGCAGAGCGTTGTATGTCCCGTATATGACTACTCCATCCACGACCGTTCGTCCAAGACCATGCTCATAAACCCCGCAAAGGTCATAATAGTCGAGGGAATACTTATTTTCGCGGACAAGGCGCTGTGCAGTGAAATGGATATAAAAATTTTTGTTGACGCCGACGCGGATGTGCGCATCCTCCGCCGCATCACACGCGACGTGCGCGACAGAGGGCGCAGTCTTGAGAGCGTAGTGAACCAGTATCTTACTACCGTAAAGCCCATGCACGAACAGTTCGTCGAGCCGAGCAAGCGCAATGCCGACATTATCATCCCAGAGGGCGGACACAACATCGTTGCGTTCGACATGGTGGTCGAGCGCGTGAAGGCGCATATAAACAATTGACAGAGGTAAAAAATGGCAAAGCTGTACTTCAAATATGGGGCAATGGGCTCCTCCAAATCCGCGCAGGCGCTTATCACAAAGTTCAATTATGAGGAGCTTGGTATGCGCGTGTGGCTCATAAAGCCCAGCACGGACACAAGGGACGGCGCGGATATAATAAGAAGCCGCATAGGTCTTGAGGCGCACGCCCAGATAATCACGCCTGAGCAGGATATTGAAAAGGAATATCACCGTGCCGGACATCACGATGTGATAATCACCGACGAGGCGCAGTTTTTTACCCCCGAACAGATAGATCAGCTTCGTGCGCTTGTGGACGATGAGGATCTGCCCGTGCTGTGCTTCGGTCTGCGCACGGATTTTCTGACGCACTTCTTCCCCGGCGCACAGCGCCTCATGGAGCTTGCCGACTCGCTGACCGAGATAAAAACCGTATGCGCCTGCGGGCGCAAGGCCACCGTCAACGCAAGGATCGACACGCACGGAAATGTCATCACACACGGGAAGCAGGTCTTTCTCGGCGGCAACGACAGCTATGTCGCCATGTGTCATAAATGCTGGAAGCAGAAAATAAGAGAGCAGGAAATGCATCAGCAGGAGCTGGAGCTGTAAGCGCTCCCAAGATTGTCCTTTGATACTAATGAGCAGCGGCAAAATGTAAATTTTGCCGCTGCTCAGCTTGTCAAAAAAGTCCTTATAGGATTTTTGGCTTATTACGCAAAAAATCTGTATTCCGCCCATTTGCTGAACTTCTCGCCGGGTCGAAGAGCGGTATCCGGAAATTCCGGATGATTGGGAGAGTCCGGAAATGCCTCCGGCTCTATCGCCACGCCGCCCGGATGACCGCTGAAAATCTGCGCGGCCGGGAAATTTGTCCACATTTCCATGGTATAGGCGTCCGTTTTATATGTAAGGGCGTGTTCGCCGTCAAGCACAAAGGCGTCGTCAAAGCTTGTGTCAAGCGGCCGCATGGATGAAAAATCAAACCGTCCCTCGCAGGGCAGCAACACGCCTGTCGGAATAAGCGCCTTATCCACCTCAAGATGCCGCTTCGCGTTGATGCATATCGAGGGCGTCCCGCTGTAAACAAAATACGGGTGCAGCGTCGGCGCAAACACGGTGGGCGCGTCCGTTTCGCCCTCGAAAAGTACGCGCAGTCCGTTCTCGGTAAGGGAATATGTCACGGTCATTTTGAGGTTTCCGGGAAAACCGTTGTCGCCGTCGGTGGAAAGAATACTCATGCGTATTTTTTCATCGTCGGCACACTCTGCGTTCCAATAGCGTTTGTCATACGAATTGGGTCCGCCGTGAAGCTGGTTTTTCCCCTCATTGGCCGCAAGCTTATATTCTTTCCCGTCAAGGGTGAACGCCGCGCCGCCTATGCGGTTCCCGTACCGCCCGATAGCCGCAGAGTAAAACGCGCCTTTATCAACATATTCCTTCTCACTGCCGCATTTCAGAACGGTCTCACGTCCCATGAATTTAAGCGAATGTACCGTCGCGCCAAATTCCATAACGGTCAGCTCAAGCTTTTCATTTTTCAAAGAATAGGTTTTCATTGCCGTTCCTTCCTTATATATACTGTTTTTATAATCACAGTACCATTCAAAAGATCAAAAGTCAATGGAAAGCGTATGCGGCGGCGTTTAAACCCGAAAAAAGCCCGTCGTGTTCGACAGGCTTTGTTTCGGGTAATATTAAAATTACACAGCGCGGGTGACCTTACCGCTGCGCAGGCAGCGAGTGCAAGCGTAAACGTGCTTGGGAGAACCGTCTACGATGGCCTTGACGCGCTTCACATTGGGCTTCCATGTACGATTGGAGCGTCTGTGGGAGTGGCTGACTTTGATGCCGAATGCCATATCCTTATCACAAAACTGACACTTTGCCATAGCTTGAAGCACCTCCTTGCTTGTGTTTAGCTGATAAGACAGCTTGTTTATAATAGCAGACTTGCCGTCTGATTGCAAGAGTTTTTTCATCTTTTGCCGGAATTATTTTCCCCTTTTCAAAATGATTGCGGAAAAAGCTGTTGCCAAAACAAGCCGTTGCGGGTAAAATAGGAGCAATAAGACGCGATCTGATATCGGAGGCATGGGTTGTATGAAGTCAAAATATACAGTTAAGCTGAAAACGATAGTGGAGGAGCTTAATCTCCGTGTGCTCCACAAATCGCGGGATTACGACACCGCCGTCCTGAGAACGTCGGACGTGAACCGCCCTGCCATGCAGCTCACCGGGTTCTATTACTACTTTGACCCGAACCGCCTGCAAATAATAGGCCGCGTGGAAAATGCGTACCTTGACACGCTTTCGCCCGAACAGCGCAGCAGAGCCATCGAGTGCTTCATGCAGTACGATATTGCAGGACTTGTCATATGTCACGGGGTGGAGCCGTTTCCGGAGGATATAGCGCTTGCCGAAAAATACGACCGCAACCTCTTTATAACCGAGGAAGACACTTCCGCCTTGCAGGCAAACCTTATAAACGCGCTCCAGCATCATCTTGCCCCGCGTATGACAACGCACGGCGTGCTTGTGGAGATCTACGGCGAGGGAGTGCTGCTTATGGGTGACAGCGGCATCGGCAAGAGCGAGACGGCACTTGAGCTTATAAAGCGCGGGCATCGTCTGATAGCCGACGACGCGGTTGAAATACGGCTTATCGACCGCACAACGCTTATCGGCACCGCGCCGGAAATGATAAGGTATTATATGGAGCTGCGCGGCATAGGGGTTATTAATGTGCGCCACATCTACGGCGTAGGCGCGGTAAAGCCCGAATCCAACATCGACCTTGTGATAAAAATGGAGCGCTGGGAAGAGGGCAAACCATACGACAGGCTCGGTCTCAGCTCCGATATGCAGGACATTCTGGGCGTAAGCGTCCCGTCGGTTACGATCCCGGTAGCGCCGGGGCGCAACCTTGCCGTTATAATGGAGCTTGCCGCCATGAACAACCGTCAGAAGAAGATGGGCTTCAACGCCGCGGAAACTCTGGCCGCCGCGCATGACTCCGCCATTGACGCGGGAATATTCTGAACGCCCGCCGGCCGCGCCGCAAAATCCGCATGGAGGATCAATATGGAAAATCTTGAAGCTGCAATTGCTGAAATAAAAAAAGAACTGCCGGGTATGACCCTGCTTGAAAACGAGGCGATGAACACCCACACCTCAATGAAGGTCGGCGGGGCTGTGAGAGCCTATGCCGCTCCGCAGGACGTCGGCTCTTTGAGCAAGCTCTGCTGTATCCTCAAGGAGCACGGTCACGCCCCGTATATCCTGGGCAACGGGACGAATGTCGTTTTTCCGGATGCGGGCTGTCCCGACCTTTTTGTCGTCAGCACGGGGAAGCTTGACCAGCTTTTTCTTTGCGGCGATGGGAAAATATACGCAGGCTCCGGCGTGTCGCTTTCAAAGCTTGCGACGTTTGCGCAGCAGAACGCGCTTGCCGGACTTGAATTTGCCTCCGGTATTCCCGGAACCGTGGGCGGCGGCACAATGATGAACGCCGGTGCTTACGGCGGCGAGATGAAGGACTGCATTGAAAGCGTCGTGATCTACTATCTGCCGGAGCAGAAGCTGTATGAGCTTACCAATGAGCAATGCAGATTTGCCTACCGTTCGAGCCTGTTCCAGACTATGCCGGGCTGCGTGATACTGAGCGTTGTATTTTCCCTTGAAAATGGCGGCAGCGAGCAGATCGCGGAGAAAATGCGTGAGCTTAACCAGCGCCGCCGCGACAAGCAGCCGCTTGATCTTCCGTCGGCAGGAAGCGCGTTCAAGCGTCCCGAGGGACACTACGCCGCCGCGCTGATCGACGAAGCGGGGCTGAAGGGCTTTTCCGTGGGCGGCGCGCAGGTATCCGAAAAGCACGCAGGCTTCATCGTCAACAAGGGCGGCGCGACCGCAAAGGACGTTTACGAGCTTATGGATCATGTCCGCCATGCGGTATATGACAAAACCGGCGTCACCCTCGCCCCGGAGATAATTCTGCTGCCGGAGGATTACCGGCTTGAGGACAACGGCCCCAAAGTACCGAGAAATCACGTGACCGAAAACAATTCTGATTTTCCTGAGGATAAAAGATAATGGATTTTCTTATCATAACCGGACTTTCCGGCGCCGGAAAAAGCCGTGCGGCCGATGTGCTTGAGGATCTGGACTACTACTGCGTGGACAATATGCCCGTCGCGCTTATGCCGCGCTTCGCGGAGCTGTGCATCGCAACAAAGGGGCGCTATGAAAAGGTAGCCCTCGTGACGGACGTGCGCGAAAAGGAAGGCTTCGATGAGGTGCTGACGACGATAGAGCAGCTCAGAGAGATGGACTGCAACTGCCGTATTCTGTATATGGACGCCGACACGGAAACGCTTGTGCGGCGCTACAAGGAAACGCGCCGCCGCCACCCGCTCCAGAGCAGGAACGTCAGTCTTGAGCAGGCAATAGAGAAGGAAAAAGAGCTGACCGCGCCCATAAAGGCAAAGGCTGATTATCTTGTCAGCAGCAATTATCTCACCCTCGGTATGCTGCAAAACAGGCTCTTTACGCTTTTTGCCGGAAGCGGGAAAAAGCGTGAGATCGACGTGACGGTCATGTCCTTCGGCTTCAAGCACGGCATCCCCATGGACGCCGACCTTGTCTTTGACGCACGTTTCCTGCCGAACCCCTATTACGTGGAGGAGCTGCGCGATATGTCCGGTCTTGACAGACCCGTTTTCGAGTTCGTTTTCAGCTATCCGCAGACGCGCCAGATGACGGAAAAGCTTCAGGACATGATAGATTTTCTTCTTCCGTATTATGTGGAGGAAGGCAAGCTTACCCTTACGATAGCGATAGGCTGCACGGGCGGGCGGCACCGCAGCGTAGCGATAGCCTCCGCACTCAACGACTATCTTTCCGCAAAGGGCATAAGCTCCATTAACATAAACAGGGATATCGACAAATAACCATGTCATTTTCATCGGATGCAAAGGCAGAGCTGTGCCTGCAAAAAATCGATAAAAAAAGCTCCGCCGCGGCGGAGTGCTACGGCGTGCTGATGTACTGCAACACCTTTTCGCCCACGGACATCAGGATAATAACCGCAAGCGCCGATTTCGCCCAGCGTCTGCCGCGCCTTTTCCGCCGCGCTTTTTCGCTTGAGTTCGACTATCTGCCCGACGAGGGCTGCCGCGGAAAGAGAAGCTTTGAGATAACCGACGCGGAAAAGATATATAAAATACTCTCGGTTTACGGCGCGGATGCCGAAACGCTCCTCAGTCATCACGTAAATTTCGGTATGCTTGAGGAGGACTGCGACCGCGCCGCTTTTGTGCGCGGCGCTTTTCTTGCCGGGGGCAGCGTCACCGACCCGCAGAAAAGCTATCATCTTGAGCTTGCGACGCCGCACCGGAGCGTGAGCCGCGAGGTACACTCCCTTCTGCTGGATATGGACTTTTCCCCGAAGGAAACGCACCGCGCAGGCAACAGCCTTCTGTATTTCAAGCAGGCCGACGCGATAGCGGACTTTTTCACCGCGATAGGCGCGTCGAACACCGCCATGGAGGTCATGACGGCAAAGGTTGACAAGGAAATGCGCAACACCGTCACCCGCCAGATAAACTGCGACGCCGCCAACGCCGACAAAACCGTTATCGCCGCACAGAGCCAGATACGCGTTATCAAGCGCTTTGTCGCGGAAAACGGGCTTGACGCACTGCCGGACGATCTGAGGGATACGGCATTGCTGCGCATAACGAATCCCGAGGCAAGCCTTTCCGATCTTGGGCGGCTGTCAATGCCGTCCGTTACGAAAAGCGCCGTGAATTACAGAATAAAAAAGCTCATGAAGCTTTGTCAGAGCGATATGTCAGGAGAAGAAAAATGATATACGATATACTTATTATCGGCGGCGGCCCCGCGGGGCTGACTGCCGCAACCTATGCCTGCCGTGCGGGGAAAAGCGTGCTCGTTATCGAAAAAGCAGCCTTCGGAGGGCAGATAACATGGTCGCCGAAGGTCGAAAACTTTCCGTCCGTCGTGTCGATAAGCGGCGCGGAGCTTGGCGACAGGCTCATGGAGCAGGCAATGGAGCAGGGCGCCGAGGTTGAACTGGACGAGGCGGTGTCGGCGTCGCTTGACGGCGATGTCAAGCGCATAATCTGCGACTCAGGCGCGGTCTTCGAGGGACGGAGCGTTATAATCGCCACCGGCGCAAGGCCGAGAATGCTTGGCATAGAGAACGAGGAAGCCCTTGTCGGAAACGGGGTATGCTTCTGTGCCGTGTGCGACGGGGCGTTTTACAAAGGGCGCACCGTCGCCGTCAGCGGCGGCGGCAACAGCGCCTTGCAGGACGCGCTGCTGCTGAGTGAAAAATGCGAAAAGGTGTATCTCATCCACCGGCGTGCGCAGTTCCGAGGCGAGGCAAAGCTTGTGGACGCGCTTGAAAAGCGCGGCAACGTGGAATTTGTCACCGAGAGCACGATAACCGCGCTTCTTGGAGACGGTGAGCTTACCGGGATAAAGCTTGCGCAGAACGGCGCGGAACGCGAGATCGCGCTCGACGGGCTTTTTGTCGCCATAGGTCATACGCCCGACAACGGCATTTTCAAGGAATACATTGATCTTGACGCAGCCGGATACGCCGACGCCGCCGAAGACTGCCTGACAAAAACCGCAGGCGTTTTCGTGGCGGGCGATTGCAGGAAAAAGAGCGTGCGTCAGCTTACCACTGCCGCAGCGGACGGTTCCGTCGCCGCGCTCGCCGCCTGCGCTTATCTGGATAGATAAATATACGCAAGGGGCATATCTGTTTACAGGAGAAAGAGATTTTTATGGATAAAACTTCAAATAGCAAGCTTTCACAGGGTTCCGGCGGGAGGAGCAGCTTTTCAGGGCGCGTCGGATACGTGCTGGGCTGGATATCCATGTAATGCGGCAAGCTTCCGGAAATACGCAAAATAATGGGGTCGTCTCAAAATGCAGATTGTAAGAGAACAGCCCCCTTCAAAAGTTAGATAAAGCCGTGAAAATCCAGTTTCTATCGGATTTTCACGGCTTTATTGTTGGGCTGATTTTTAGAAAATTCTATTTTGAGACAACCCCATTACATTTTATCCCTTATTTTCTATGTCCTCCGCTCTTTTCAGCAGATACGGTATAGCCTGCTCGAAATTCACGCCGTAGGTGTTGTGGCTCTTCTCCGCTATTGTCAGGCGTATCGACTCGCATATAAAGTCACACGCAAGTCTGAGCGCATCGTCAATAGTCATGCCGCGCGTGACGCCGCCCGCAACTGCCGACGCAAAAAGATCGCCCGTACCGTGGAAGCTTTCAGGCTGGCGGGAAGTGAAATATTCAAAATATTCTCCCGTTTCGCCGTCAAGCTTTACCGCGCCGAGCTTATCCTTTTCAAAGCTCACGCCGGTTATGACGCAGTTTTTCGCGCCAAGCCCTTTAAGACCGTCAAGCAGCTCCAGAATATAAGTCCGGTCATAGTCCTTCCTGTACTCTTTGCCGAGCATGAAGCAGGCTTCCGTCACGTTCGGCAGAATGATGTCTGCGTTCCTGCAAAGCTCCGCCATTCCGAGTGCAAATTCAGGCGTAAATCCGGCGTAGAGCTTTCCGTTATCCGCCATTGCGGGATCGACGATGACCCTCGCGCCCTCCCCGAAATCGGCAATAAACCGCTTTACTATATCTATCTGTCGGAAGGAGCCGAGATATCCGGTGTATATTGCGTCAAAGGCAAAGCCCTGCTCCTTCCAATGGCGTGCGGCCGGTTCCATTTCATCTGTAAGATCATGGAAGGTAAAGCCCTTGAACATCGTGTGGGTGGACAATACCGCCGTAGGCATCACCGCGCACTCAACGCCGAGCGCCGAGATAACCGGAAGCGCGGCCGTCAGCGAGCATTTGCCCAGAGCGGAAATATCCTGAATAGTAACTATACGTTTCATAATCATCTGCCTCTTGACTTTTTTTCGGCTGCATTATATCATCGTTCTGATATTATTGCTATGCTCAGAATACGAAAAAAGGATAAGACCAGATGAAGTATTTTGTTGACAAAGAAAGCCGTCTTCCCGCTTATGTGCAGCTGTATACCCAGCTGCGATCCGACATTGAATCGGGCGCGATACCCGCAGGCAGCCGACTGCCGTCGAAAAGAACGTTGGCGGCGGAAACGGGCGTGAGCGTAATAACGGCAGAGCATTGCTATGCGCTTCTTGCGGATGAGGGCTATGCCGAGGCAAGGGAGCGCAGCGGGTATTTTGCCGCCGCTGCGGTGGGCGGCATGCCGCCGGTAAAGCCGGTGAGCGTTGAGAGCATGAGGGCGGAGGATATTCCGGCGGATTTCCCTTTTTCCATATACGCAAAAACCATGCGCCGCGTCATCACCGAATACGGCAGCGGTATCTTATCACGCGGTGAAAACATGGGCTGTACCGCACTGCGCCGCGCAATTTCGGATTACCTTATGCGCAGCCGCGGCATAAAAGCGGCTGCGGAACAGATAATCGTCGGTTCGGGCGCGGAGTACCTGTATTCCCTTGTGCTTCCCCTCTGCGGCCGCAGCAGGCGCATTGCGCTTGAAAACCCTTCCTATGAAAAAATACGCAGAGTGTATGAAAGCAGCGGGGCGGACTGTGAGCTGCTCGCGCTCGGTCCGTGCGGAATAGTGAGCGATGAGCTTGAAGGCTGCACCGCCGGTATACTCCATGTAACGCCGTACCACAGCTATCCCAGCGGCGTCACGGCAACTGCGGAAAAGCGGCGCGAATACGCCGCATGGGCGGAGACGGCGGACGCATACATCGTAGAGGACGATTACGATTCGGAATTTTCCGCAAAGCCAGTAGAAACGGTGTATTCTATCTGCCCTGAGCGCGTCATATATGTCAACAGCTTTTCTAAAACTATCGCCCCCTCTATCAGAACGGGTTATATGGTTCTGCCGGAAAGCCTTGCCGCACGTTACCATGAGCGCCTTGGCTTTCTGTCCTGCACCGTACCCGTATTTGAGCAGCTGGTGCTGACAGAGTTTATAACCGCCGGCGACATGGAGCGCTATATAAACCGCCGCAGAAAGCTCCTGCGGCAGAGTGTTTGATATCCCACAGGAAATTCACTTTTCAAATCCGGGTAATAATGCACAAAAAGTGCCGCCCGGGTTTGTACACAACTGTCAAAGTCGCAGAAGTGAAATATTGCTCTTGCGTTTGCGGACATTGATGGTATAATAGCTGTCGGAAAAAAGATTTTTAAGCGCGGTACAGAGATGCCGGCAAGATCGATCATATATTCACGCCCGTTTGCTGCGGGTGTGCGCTGTCGTGTCTTGCCGAAAAAGGTAAGGCATTTTTTGTTTATGCAGACAGGAGGACGCAGATGAAGCTCAAATCTCAGCTTATGGATGAAGCGGCGATGAACCGTGCGCTCATGCGTATCTCTCACGAAATTGCCGAGAAGAACAAGGGCGTTGAAAATGTCGTGCTCATCGGGATACGCAGGCGCGGAGAGCCGCTTGCCGAACGGATATGCGCGAATATTGAGAAAATCGAGGGTGTGCGCGTCCCCGTCGGCAGTATTGACATAGGCTTTTACCGGGACGACCTCACCGTGGTCTGGGACGACCCCAAAGTCCGCAGGAGCGAGCTGCCCTTTGACGTGACCGGGCGCGACGTCGTACTGTGCGACGATGTGCTTTTCACCGGACGCACCGCGAGAGCCGCGATAGAAGCGGTGTTTTCCTGCGGTCGTCCGCGCACGATACAGTTTGCCGCGCTCATCGACAGGGGGCACAGGGAACTGCCTATCAGAGCCGATTATGTCGGGAAGAACGTCCCCACCTCCAGAAACGAGCTTATAGAAGTCTGTCTGCCGGAGTATGACAACAGCACCGCCGTCTATCTCATGGAGCTGGAAAAGTAAAGACAAGCGCGCTTCTGACCAACGTTGACAATCAGCCGTCGGCTGTTGCCATAAATCAATTAAATACTTACAGAGAGAGGTAAATTGAATGAATCTGGTATACGGAATCAAAGACAAGCCCAAGCTCGGTCAGCTCGTCCTGTTTGCATTGCAGCAGCTGCTCGCTATCATGGCGGCGACCATTGCCGTCCCCGCGATCGTAGGCAACGGTCTGACCCCCTCCGCCGCGCTGTTCGGCGCCGGCGTCGGCACTTTTGTGTATCTTCTTTTCACCAAAAGCAGCAGCCCCGTGTTCCTCGGCTCCTCCTTCGCTTTCATCGGCTCCATGTTCTCCGCGTTCGGCGGTGCGGCCTCCGTTTCCGTCGGCTATGCCGGTCTTATAATCGGCGCAGCATTCGCGGGTCTTGTCTATATCATAATTGCGGTAATCGTCAAGTTCTGCGGCGTCAAGTGGATCTCCAAGCTCATGCCCCCCGTGGTCATCGGACCAACGGTTGCGATCATCGGTCTGTCTCTTGCAGGCAATGCGATCGGCGATCTTATGAAGTCCAGCGTTGAGGGCGGAAGCACCTATGTTGCGCTCATCTGCGGTCTTGTCGCGCTTGCGGTCACAATGGCCGTCTCGACCTACGGCAGCAAGATGCTCAAGCTCATCCCCTTCATAATCGGCATCCTTGCAGGCTACCTCACCGCCACCGTTTTCGCGCTCATCGGCAATGCCACGGGCAACCCCGCCCTCACGGTCATCGACTACTCCGCCCTGCTCAACATGAGCTCCTTCATCGCTCTGCCCGATTTCACCTTCCTCGGCGCCGATTGGTCCGGCGTTGACGCGGCGTATATACTGACTGTGTTTGTGGCATACGTTCCTGTCGCGTTCGTCGTCTTCGCAGAGCACCTTGCGGACCATGAAAACCTTTCCGCCATTATCGGCGTCAATCTTCTTGAGGAGCCCGGCCTTACCCGCACACTTCTGGGCGACGGCATCGGTTCCGTCATCGGCACCCTCTTCGGCGGCTGCCCCAACACCACCTACGGCGAATCTATCGCCTGCGTTGCGATCACCAGAAACGCCTCCACCGTCTCCATCTGGGGCGCGGCCTGTGCCTGCATCATCTTCTCGCTGATCACTCCGCTGGTCGCTTTCCTTGAGACTATACCCTCCTGCGTAATGGGCGGTGTGTGCATCGCTCTCTATGGATTCATCTCCGCCTCCGGTCTTAAGATGTTCCAGCATGTCGATCTTAACAAGAACCGCAACCTCTTCACCGCGTCCGTTATCTTCATCGTCGGCGTCGGCGGCATGACGGTCTCCTTCGGTGCAGTCGAAATACGCACCGTTGCCTGCGCTCTCATCCTCGGCATACTCACCAACGTGATGCTTTCCAAGGAAAAGGACGAGCAGTAAGGCCCTCTGATATATCAGCACGGGAGTGCGCGTCTTTCGCGCACTCCCGTGCTGTCAAAGGCACAAGCTTCTTTGACACTGCATTTTCGGGTCATTTTAGAAAAAAGGCTTGACAGGCGGTATTTGTTATGGTATCATCTCTAAGCTGGATTAGGGAATGACCGTGCGGGTGTAGTTCAATGGTAGAACACCAGCCTTCCAAGCTGGATACGTGGGTTCGATTCCCATCACCCGCTCCAAATATTTCAGTTGCTCAGTTGAATATGCGGCAATAGCTCAGCAGGATAGAGCAACTGCCTTCTAAGCAGTAGGTCGGGGGTTCGAATCCCTCTTGCCGTGCTGAAAATTCATCCGTAAGGATTTGACATAGATTACGCAATACCCCATATGGTGGGATTAGCTCAGTTGGCAGAGCACCGGATTGTGGTTCCGGGTGTCGTGGGTTCGAGCCCCATATCCCACCCTTTTCTTTTTGTTGGTTCTATCCGGTTTTGATTAAGATTGTATTGCCATGATATTGGGATGTAGTGTAATGGTAACACACCGGACTTTGACTCCGATATAGTGGGTTCGAGTCCCGCCATCCCAGCTATATGCGCCCCAGTAGCTCAGCAGGTAGAGCACCGCCCTTTTAAGGCGGGTGTCCAGGGTTCGAATCCCTGCTGGAGCATAGAAAGAAAACCTCTTACCGCAAGGTGAGAGGTTCTTCTTTTTTCGATTCCGCACATTCGAACACTGGACACCTAATTTGCGAAGCAAATTTTTCAATCCGCCGGAGGCAGTCAGCCGTTTACGGCTGATACCCAGGGTTCGAATCCCTGCTGGAGCATAGAAAGAAAGCCTCTTGCCGCAAGGTGAGCTTCTTTTTTCGATTCCGCACATTCGAACGCCTAATACAGACTGTCACCGGGCGCAGTGCAGCCTTTTTGTCAAAGGAGCCGTGCTGCAAGCACGGCTCCTTGATGCTTCTATGCTATTATTTCAAAAATCCGTTGACTATCTGCTCTTCCGCTTCCTGCTCGGTAAGGCCGAGAGTCATGAGCTTTATGAGCTGATCACCGGCGATCTTACCTATCGCCGCTTCATGGATAAGCGCGGCGTCTATGTTGTTCGCCTCAAGCTCCGGCACGGCAAGCACCCTTGCATTGTCCATGATGATCGCGTCGCACTCCGTATGTCCGGAGCAGGCGGCATTGCCCACTATACGTGAGCAGTAGCGCTGGGTGGAATTTTCCCTTGCTACCGATCTTGAAACCACATCCGCGCTGCTGTTGGCGCCGTTCAGCTCAATAATATAGCTGCTGTCCGCCATCTGCACTCCGTGCGTCATCAGGCGCTCGCGCACGACAAGCTTTGCGCCCGCGGCAAGGTCGGCCTTGGTCGTGCGCACAGTGGAATCAACGCCCTTTATCTGCACCATTTCCATTTCCATGAAGCTGCCCTCGCCCAAGGAGACTTCGGTGCCGGGGTTCAGGATACGCTTACCGGTTCCTTCGCCCTCGCCGTAGTGCTTTTCAACATACTTGACTTTTGAGCCGCGGCCAATGTAAAATCTATGCACACCGTCGTGTTCGGAATCCTGATTCCCGCAGTTGTGTATGCCGCAGCCTGCGACGATGACAACATCGCAGTTATCGCCGACATAAAAATCGTTATAGACTGTCTCTTTAAGTCCAGTTTCGCTCACTACCACGGGGATATGGACGCTTTCGTTGACGGTGCCGTCCTTTATGCGGATGTTGATGCCCGACACGTCGGTTTTTGTGGTTATCTCTATATTGGCGGTTGAATTTCTGCCCGCAGATTCGCCGTTTGCCCGGATATTATAAGCCCCCGTCGGAACCTTGTGCAGATCGGCTATCTCGGCAAGTATCCGTTTCTGTATATCGTTAAGCATCGGCTCTTCCTCCCTCAAGCACTCTGTTGCACGTCACGGGTACGGTGGTCTTGAGCAGCTCCGGCAAAAGCTCATCCTTGCTGCCGGTCTGCTTGACCTGTCCGTCGGCTATGACAATTATTTCATCGGCAATGTTGAGTATTCGCTCCTGATGGGAGATAATAAGAATGGAGCCGTGTGTGCGGCTGCGCATATTTTCAAAAACCTGAATAAGGCTCTGGAAGCTCCAAAGGTCTATCCCCGCCTCAGGCTCATCAAAAACGGACAGCTTTGTCCCTCGCGCAAGCACCGTAGCGATCTCAATGCGCTTGACCTCGCCGCCGGAAAGACTTGCGTTGACCTCGCGGTCTATATAATCCCTTGCGCACAGACCGACAGCCGAGAGATATTCGCACGCCTCGCCGACGGTCAGCTCCTTCTTCGCGGCAAGGCGGAGCAGATCGACAACACGGATACCCTTGAAGCGCACAGGCTGCTGCAATGCAAAGCTTATACCGGCGTTTGCGCGCTCGGTTATGCTCATGTCGGTGACGTCCCTGCCGTCAAATATTATTCTGCCGGTGGTAGGCTTTTCGATGCCCATTATAAGGCGGGCAAGGGTAGATTTTCCGCCGCCGTTAGGTCCCGTAATGACAACAAACCTGTCGTCATCTACCTTGAAGCTCACATCTTTTATTATCTCTTTCTCGCTGTCCTCGGTTTCCACGCCAAAGGATACGTTTTTAAGTTCAAGCATAGTTTCTTTCCTTCCGAATGAATTCTACCGTGTGATTATATCACATTTCTGATTTATCGCAACTGCTTTACGCGCTTTTTTCATGCATACAGCCTATAAAAAGGAGTTTTTGCCGTGTCTGATCTTTTTCTTATCGTCTTTGCCGTTCTCCCCGCTGCCGCGCTCATGGCGTATATCTGCAAAAAGGACAAGCTTGAAAAGGAGTCTCCCGCGCTTCTGCGCTCGCTTGCGCTCTGCGGCGTTATCTCGACCGTCCCCGCGATCCTTCTTGAAGCGGCCGGTTCCGCCGCCGCGCAGGCGCTGTTCCCTCATGACGGCTTTCTCTATGCGTTTACGGTAAATTTTATCGTGATCGCCGTTGTTGAGGAGAGCGTAAAATTCTGTTTTCTCCGGAGAGCAAGCTGGCACTCGCCTGAATTCAACTGTCAATTCGACGGCGTTGTGTACGCGGTTTTCGTCTCCCTCGGCTTTGCTCTGCTGGAGAACATTCTTTATGTGCTGCGCTACGGGTTCGGCGTGGCGGTTGCAAGGGCTTTGCTGTCCGTGCCGGGACACGGATGCTTCGGCGTGTTCATGGGCGCGTTTTACGGTCTGGCGAAGCGCTGTGCGAATTACGGCTGCCCCGTAAGGAGCCGGAAAAATCTGCGGCTGAGCGTGCTCATCCCCGCACTGCTGCACGGGATGTACGACTTTATCGCATCAACGGAATATATAAACGCGGGCGCTTTCCTCGCCTTCATAGGCGCGATCTTTTTCCTCGGCGTCAGACTTACGAACAAGCTTTCAAAAGAGGACCGCTACATTGACGCGAAGCATTGGTACTCCCTGTAACGGGCGGCATTTCACGGCATGGCGGAAGAGGCTCCGGAAACGGTGTTTCTTCCGTTTTTTATTTTTTCCCGCGAGCCTCAGGAAAATCCGAAAAATCATAGAAGGAGCCAAAAACGGGAATACTACCGGCAAAAGGAGTAATGACAATGATAGCAAAAACCTTCTCTTCCGGCAACGTGACCGTAAACATCCACGACGTGTGCTTTTCCGACAGAGCGGCGGCGGAAAAATGCGCAGGGCGGGCTTTGTCCGACTACTACAAGCGCCGTATAAGCGAAAACGAGGTATCCGTAAACCGGAAAATTCCGGCGCTTGACGCGGGAAACGGCGCGGCAGTATAATGTGTGCATGAAAGGAGCGGAGTATGGAGCGATATGCAAAATACCTCCGGAAGTCTCGTTTTGACCGTGATTACGCCGAACTCAGCGTAGAGGAAACGCTGAAACGCCATGAAGAAATTCTGGACAGGCTTGTGCAGGACAGAGGGTATAATATCGTCAGGACTTACAGAGAAGTAGTATCCGGCGAGTCGATCTCGGCCCGTCCGGAAATAAGGAAGCTTCTGAAGGAAGTTAACGCGGGTATGTACACCGGCGTGCTTGTCGTGGACGTTGAGCGTCTTGCCCGCGGCAACGGTGCGGATCAGGCATATATAAGCCAGGTTTTCCAATTCAGCGGGACAAAAATAATAACCCCGACGAAGGTCTACGACCCAAACAACGAGTTCGACGAGGAGTATTTTGAGTTTGGTCTGTTTATGAGCCGCCGTGAATACAAAACCATAAACCGCAGGCTTGTGCGCGGACGCGAAAGCTCTGCGGCAGAGGGGAAATATCTCGGCAGCATAGCCCCCTACGGCTATGACAGGATGAAGCTTCCCGACCAGAAGGGATATACGCTGACTCCCAACGGCGCGGAAGCGGAAACCGTCCGGAAAATATTCGAGCTTTATAACAACAGATACGGCACGAAAATGATCGCAAACCGCCTCAACGATCTTGCCGTCCCGACGCGCCGCGGCGAACCGTGGACATACTCCACCGTTGCGGGGATCGTCGCAAATCCCGTATATACCGGCAAAATAAAGCGTGGTTATTGCAGGCAGTACCGCACGCTGGACGAAAGCGGAAATGTGCGCAAGCAGATAAGGCACATGAAAAATCCGGAGGATTATTCTCTGTACGACGGTCTTCATCCCCCGCTCATAGACGATGAGACATTCCGCACGGCACAGAAAATACGTGCGGAAAAAAGCGCCGGTGCGCCGAAGGTGAAAGCGGACAGGAGCGTGCAGAACGCCTTTTGCGGTCTGATCTACTGCGCGGAGTGCGGCAAGCGCATCGCAAGGACGACCGCAGCGGCAGAGCGCGGCGGCACGGCAAGGTTCCGCTGTGTAAACGCAAGGAACTGCCGCAACGGCACGGCGGATTATAAGCTTGTTGAAGCTGAAATAATCACCGCGCTCAGAAGCTGGCTGGACGGGTACAAGGTCAGGCTCGACAGAGCCGATTTCCGGGAGGAGATCGGCGAGTGTGCAGCCATGCTTGAGAAGACTTCAGCAGAGATAGATGCGCTCAGCGCGCAGCTTGAGAGGGCTTTTACGCTTGTTGAGCAGGGCGTATATTCCGCAGAGCTTTTCCGCGAGCGTAAGGATAAGCTGACGGCGGAGCTGGCGGAAAAGGAAAGCTGCCGTTCAGCCGCAGAAAAAAGGCTGCACAGCCTTGAGTCGGACGGCGCGGAGCGCGCTGGGCTTATCCCTGCGGCGGAGGAGCTGCTTGCAAGCTATGACGACATGACGCCCGCCGAGAAAAACAGGCTCCTGAAAGCGATACTGCAAAAAATCGAGTACAAAAAAGGCCGCGGAGGAAAAATAGTGATCGACATTTTCCCGCGTCTGCCGTCGCCGTAGTATTCATGGACGCACACATGTGTTTGTAAACGACCCTTCAAAGGGCTATGGAGTGAGCATACAGGATATGCTCTGCTCTGCGGGGATCGAGGTTGACGAGCAGGCGGCGTAAATTCTGCACAATAAATCACGGACGGAAAATCCGGCCGTGATTTATTGATTTTATTATATCACTTTTGCGCCTTCAAAGTCGGGGATAAGCGGGATCGTGCGCCAGTCGGGCAGATTCAGTGAAGCGGCTTCGGAAAGCCTTCCGGCAAAACCCGCTTCATCGGAAGCGCAGAGCAGCGTGGAGCCTGCGCCGGAAATGCACATTGCCTTGCCGCCGCACTCCGCGGCAATTGTCCTTGCCTTTTCCCAGCCCTCGATAAGCGGGAGGCGGTACGGCTGATGCACCCTGTCCTCCATGCCCACGCCGAGCAGGGCGCAGTCCCCGCTGCCGAGCGCGTTCAGCACAAGGGCGGCGCGGGAGACATTAAAAACCGTGTCCGCACGGGTGAGTGAATCCGGCAGTACACTGCGCGCAAGGTTTGTTGAAAGCTCAGCCGGGGGGACAAGCGCGGCAAAATGCAGCCTATCGCTCAGCGGGAAATGCACCGTCACAGGGTCGCCGCCCACCATCGTTGAAGCCGTAAGCCCGCCGAGAAGCGCAGGCGCGACATTGTCCGGGTGTCCCTCGACCGCCGTGGCGATCTCGAGCAGCGCGTCGTTGTCAAGACACAGACCGTACATCGCGTTAGCCGCGATCACACCGCCGACAATGAGTGCAGAGGACGAGCCAAGTCCTCTTGAAACGGGGATGTCCGTATTCAAAAAGCGGATGCTGACGCCCTTTTTCTCTGCGCCGCCTTTTTCAAGCGTCATTGCATAGGCTTTATAGGCAAGGTTTTCAGCGTTTTGGAATTTTTCGGCGCAGCCGCTTATTTCAAGCCCGTCGGCAGGAGTAAATTCGATCTCGTTATATAGCCGCCACGCGATGCCGAAGCAGTCAAAGCCGGGGCCGAGGTTTGCGGAGCTTGCCGGAACACGCACAAGCATCAGTGTATCCCCCTTTCAAGCACAGCCTCCGCATAGCCGGTCAGCGCGTTCTTTTCAATGACGTCGGTATGCAGGATTTTTCTGCTTTTAAGCCCCGCGAGATTTTCTGGTGCTTTCACGCCGGTCAGGGCTTCAAGCCGCTCCATTTGTTCAAATTCGTCTCCGGAGCAGTCCCCGCCGATGCTGCGGAGAACCGCCGCGGGGAACTTATACGGCGAAGCGGTGGAGAGTACAACGCGCTTCCTTTCGCCGCGTCCGAGCTTTTTGAGTACTGCAAAGGCAACTGCGGTATGCGGATCGATGAGGTAGCGGCGCTCCCTCCATATTCTTGCACACTCCGCGTCACATTCCGCCTGTGTGGAATAGCCTGCGGAGAAGACGGCGCGGATGTTCGCAAGGGTTTCCCCATCAACCGTATAAACGCCGGTTTTTGCAAGGCTGTCCATCCACTTTCCGACTTTTTCGCTGTCACAGCCGCTTGCGGTGAACAGAAGCCGCTCAAGATTTGACGAGACAAGAATGTCCATTGAGGGTGAATCTGTGCGGATAAACGGCCGGCGGGTATCGTAAACGCCGTCGGCGATAAAGTCGGCGAGGACGTTGTTCTCGTTCGCGGCAACGACAAGCCGCCCGACCGGCAGTCCCATAAGCTTTGCGTAGTACCCTGCCAGTACATCGCCGAAATTTCCGGTAGGCACGGCAAAATCTATCTCTTCTCCAAGAGTGATCTCCCCTCCCGCCAGCAGCTGCGCGTATGCGGAAAAATAATAACACACCTGCGGGGCAAGGCGGCCGATATTTATGGAATTTGCGGAGGAAAGGCGTCTGCCCGTTCCTCTTTTGCCGCCCAGCGCGGAAAACGCCGCTTTTACGCCGCGCTGACAGTCGTCAAAATTGCCCTTGACCGCGCATACCCTGACGTTTTTTCCCTCCTGCGTCGCCATCTGCGCGTACTGCACGGGGGATACGCCGCCCTCGGGGTAGAAAACGACTATACCCGTGCCGGGTACGTCATGAAAGCCCTCAAGCGCCGCTTTCCCGGTATCGCCGGAGGTGGCGGTGAGTATGAGTATTTCATCCGTCATTCCCGTCTGCTCCCGCGCCTTTGTGATAAGCCGCGGCAACATTGACAGCGCCACATCCTTGAACGCGGAGGTCGGACCGTGGTAAAGCTCCATAACATAATCTTCCCCGCAGCGGACGACGGGAGAAATGCGGTCGTTTTCAAATTTTCCGGCGTAGGCTTTTTCCACAAGCGCGCCCATATCGTCAAAGCCGGGCAGAAGATGATGCAGTATCATGCGCATCATGCCAAGCTCATTGAGTGCAAGGCAGTTCTTCCAGTCAAAGCGTCTTTCGGAAAGCGTCGGATCGACAAACAGCCCGCCGTCGGGAGCAAGTCCCTGCAAAACCGCCTGCAAATCCGAAACATATATATCGGAACGTGTGCTTTTATAGTTCATTTTTTCTCCTGTATTCTATCGTGTATCATTCTATTGCGACAAGCTTTACCTGCTCGACGCCCGGGGTTTTTTCTATACGCTTTGTAAGCCCGCTCAGCTCGCAGGTCATGGAGCTTACATCAAGCGAGATGGTAACGCTGGCGCGGTCATGTATCGGCAGACTCTGCGTAATGGTTAGTACGCTTCCGCCCACTTCCGATATACCGCCCAGCACGGCGCTCAGTACGCCGGGGGAATGATTGAGCATCATGGAGAGCACCGCTTTTCTGCTTCCGGACAACTCGGACGGTTCAAAAATATAATCCTTGTATTTATAATACGTGCTGCGTGAAATGCCCACGGCCTTTACCGCCTGACTGACGTCCTTTGCCTTGCCCGTTTCCATAAGCCGACGCGCCTCAAGCACCAGAGAATAGTACTCCGGCAAAATGTTTTTGTGGATAATGAGATAGTTTTCTAACATTTCGTTCAAACTCCTTGTTAAGGCTCCTCCGCATGACGCGGCGGCGCCTTTATTTTTTCTTAAAAAATTTCTCTTGCATTTCCGATGACCATATGATACACTGTCCACGTTAAAAATACAAGTGTTTTTGACGTGCGAACAAAAATTATTTTGGAGGTGGGCTTATGAAAGTCGCGGTATTGGGTTACGGAACGGTTGGCAAGGGAGTGTATGATATGCTGCGAACTTGCCCGCTCTTTGAGGCAGGGCCGGTGCTTGTGCGCCCCGGCAAGGAGGATGAGCCCTTCAAGGTGTCTTCGATCGAAGCGATCGTCGCCGATAAGAGCGTCGATGCGGTCGCGGAGGTGATGGGCGGGGTCGAGCCTGCGTTTTTTTACTGTGCGGCGGCACTGAAGGCCGGAAAGCATGTCGTCACATCAAACAAGGCTCTCGTTGCCGCCAAGGGTATTGAGCTTAACGCCCTTGCGCGTGAAAACGGCGGCGGTTTTCTTTTCAGCGCGGCCTGCGGCGGAGCCGTACCGTTCCTGCACAATCTTGAGCTTGCGCGGCAGAGCGACGAGATACTTTCTCTCGGCGGCATACTCAACGGGACGACTAATTTCATGCTGGACAAAATGCAGTCGGAGGGAATGGATTACGGCGAGGCGCTGAAAGAAGCGCAGTCCCTCGGATACGCGGAAGCGGACCCGACGGCAGACGTCACGGGGCTTGACGCACTGAGGAAAATAATGCTCGGCTGCGCGGTGGCATACGATATGCTGCCGACAGACGGACTGCTCAACGAGGGAATAGACTCGCTGAAAGCCTCGGATGTCCGGCATTTCCGGAGCAAGGGACTTACCTGCCGTCTGCTTGCCCGCGGCGGCATCGCGGACGGAAAGCTTTACGCCTATGTCCAGCCGGTGCTTGTCGAAAGCAGCGCACCCGAATGCGCGGTCAGGCAGAATTTCAATATGGCAAAATATACCGGAAAAAACAGCGGGCAGATAGTTCTCATGGGTCAGGGCGCGGGGCGTTATCCCACGGCCTCGGCGGTGATAAGGGATCTCGAGTGCCTGCGTTTCGGGCAGAGGGAAATGATGCACGGCGAATGTGCAGAGGTCAGCGCGGACAACGCCGGCTGCGTATGCAGCTACTACGTGCGGCTTCCCATACAGTTTGCCGACAAGCTTGAGTTCGGCAGCGCCGAAGCCGACGGCGGCATAATAAGAGGCGTCACAAAGCCGATGAGCGTGAAAGCCATGCACGAAAGCGTGCGCGCAATGCGCAAGGGCGGCGCGGACGTATTCTTTGCAGAGCTTGCCTGATAACGAAAGGAAAATATAAATGTTGAAAACGGCAAAGTTCGGCGGTTCGTCGGTCGCAAGCGCCGAACAGTTCAGAAAAGTAAAAGACATAATAAACGCCGACCCTTCAAGGCGCATCGTTATCTCCTCGGCGGCGGGCAAGCGTTCCGGCAGCGACCATAAGCTTACCGATCTTTTGTATCTGTGCCACGCGCATCTCACCTACGGCGTCGGGTGTGAGGACATACTCGACACCATTGAAAGCCGTTTTGTCGAAATACGCGACGCGCTCACTCTCAGCTACGATGTTGAGAAGGATTTTGAAGCTTTGCGCGCAGGGCTCAATAAGGATACTCCCGTTGACTTTCTCGTGTCAAGGGGCGAATACTTCACCTCCCGTCTGCTGGCAGAATATCTCGGATATGAATTTATCGACGCGTTCGACTGCATTTTCTTCGGCTTTGACGGGCAGATAGATACCGCTCGGACATATTCCGAGATTAAGGCGGTGCTGGATAAATATGAAAGGATCCTCATCCCCGGCTTTTACGGCCGCTCTCCCACGGGCAGGGTCAAGGTAATGAGCAGGGGCGGAAGCGATATAAGCGGTGCGCTTGCCGCGGCGGCGTCGGATTCGGATGTATATGAAAACTGGACGGACGTCTCAGGCATACTGATGGCCGATCCCAAAATCGTCAGCGATCCGCGGCCTATCGCGCACCTCACCTATGGTGAGCTTCGGGAGCTTGCGTTCATGGGTGCGTCGGTGCTGCACGAGGAGTCGATACTCCCGGTGAAGGAAAAGGGCATTTCCCTGAACATCCGCAACACAAACAGCCCCGATGAGCCGGGGACAATGATCGTTGACAGGGTTGACGAGAATGAGCCTGTCGAGGACAGCTTCATCACCGGTATCGCCGGACGGCGAAACTTCACTATAATAACGGTGCTCAAACGCAACATGAACACCAGCGCAACGCTTCGAACGGCGCTTGAAATTCTGGACAGATACAGAGCGGCGGTAGAGCATATCACACTCGGTCTTGACAGCTTTGCTTTCGTTACCGCGACGGCAGCGCTCGGAGACAGCGTATACGACGTCATATCGGACATTCAGAAAAGCTGCCGTCCCGACGATATTCAGGTTCAGGAGGGCATAGCGCTCGTGGCGGCGGTGGGACGCAAAATGACGTCCAGACCGGGTACATCCGGCAAGCTCTTCAAAGCGCTCGGCGACAAGGGCATCAACATACGCACCATAGCACAGGGTGCTGACGAATTGAGTATAATAGTAGGCGTTGATAATAACAGCTTTGAGACCGCGATACAGGTTCTGTACAGCGGTTTCGCAGGAAAATGATCATATCAGGGGGATTTTTCAATGAAAGAATACAATGTTGCGGTATTGGGCGCAACGGGCGCTGTCGGGCAGGAAATGCTCAGAGTTCTGGAGGAATATGACGTTCCGGTGGGAAAGCTTCTGCCGCTGGCAAGCGCAAAGAGCGCGGGCGGATACATAAAATTCAAGGGTAAGGACGTACTTATTGAGGAAGCGTCGGAGGACAGCTTCAAGGGCATGGACTTCGTGCTCGGTGCGGTCAAGAATGCGATGAGCCGGAAATTTGCCCCTGCCATAGTGAGAAGCGGCGCGGTGTATATTGACAATTCCTCCGCTTTCCGTCTTGACGCCGATGTGCCGCTGGTCGTACCCGAGATAAACGGAGAGGACGCTTTCAAAAACAAGGGCATTATCGCAAACCCCAACTGCTCCTCCATCATAACCATGATGGCGGTAGCGGGCATACAGAAATTAAGCCCTATAAAATCCATGATCGCCTGCACGTATCAGGCTGTTTCCGGCGCTGGCATCGGGGGACTGCATGAGCTTGAAGACCAGATGAAGGCGCTTGCCGAGGGCAGGGAGCCTGAGCGCAAGGTCTTTGCGCACCAGATCGCCGCAAACGTAATACCCTACATCGGCGACGATTACGGCAATCTCTACACCGACGAGGAGATGAAGATGCAGAACGAGGGGCGCAGGATACTGCATAACGACGCGCTCAATGTCACTTGCACCTGTGTGCGCGTACCCGTAATGCGCTCGCACTCCATCGCCGTCACGCTGCGCACCGAGAGGAAGATAAGCGTAGAGGAGGCCAAGGCGGCCGTCGCGGCGTTCCCCGGCGTTAAGCTCATAGAGGATTATGAGGGGCGCTGCTACCCCACCCCGCTCGACACCTCCAACCAGAACCTTGTCTGGGTCGGGCGCATCCGTGAAGACCTGACCGACGAAAACGGACTTACGCTGTGGTGCTGCGGCGACCAGATACGCAAGGGCGCGGCGGCAAACGCAGTGCAGATCCTGATGAAGATGATATAAAAACTAAAAGCGGAAGAAGCTTTATTGGAGCTTACTCCGCTTTTTGATGCTGTCAAAAACGGCCTCGCAGAGTTTTTTGCCCGCAGGCAAAAAATAATTTTGATCGTTTTCTCCGGCGGCATGTACGTCGGAGAAAACTCTTCTCACGGAGC
>UROG01000035.1 GCA_900549485.1 uncultured Eubacteriales bacterium | reverse complement strand
GGCGGTTTATCCAATTTGAGGCGGGCCTTGCCCCCTAAAGCTCCCCCGCTGCTCTATCATCTGACTTAAAACATAGTTTTTTGACAGTCAGTTGAAAGCGCACCGGCTTTTGCCGGTGCGCTTTCAACTCGTGCTTGATTGAGGTTCGGAAACCGTATGCTTTTGTTATCAGCTTCAATCGCTGCTTTCAATAAGATAGAAGCCTTCGAGACCGTCTGCAAGCTCTTTGCTTGAGAAGGTAATTGTAAAATCCCTTTCGCAGGACAGCTCCTCATAAATGGGGATTATGTAGCTTCCGTCAGGGGTCTTCACCCCGCATGGCTTGCCGAACTGATAAAGGATATCGTCCGCGATGACCTTTACGTCGCTGCCGCCGACGTCCTGCTTATGCAGAATGTACGAGGCGCCCTTTGCCTTGAAATCAAGAGAATAGCTTGTGTCGTCCGTGCGTGAAACGCGCACGTCGTCGATCGGGATGAAACGCAGCTTTGCCATTTTTTCGGACTTTCTTGAGATCATCGGTCTGTCGTCCATCTTTCCGGTGGACTGGGCGACATTTTCGTCTATAAGAGCGCAAAGAAGCGTGTTCCATTCATCAATGCCCTTTTCGCCAAGAGAAGTCTGAGAACTGTCAAAGTAGTCAAAGTACGAATCGGCGCCCTTGTCGTAAAATTCGGAAAACAGGTTTATAACGGGAACATGGTGTGCGCTGCACACGTCCGTCATTGCCTGAAGCTCTGTGGTTATCGCGTGGAAGCCCGGTTCAATCGTGCAGATGATCGAGCAGTCGGGGAACCTGCTTTTCAGCGCCACGATAAGAGATTCAAAATTCTGTGTTACATCATTGCCGGAGTCGTTATGACCGTAGCAAAGTATTGCGAGGTCATAATCCGGCTTATCTGGCATCTCATTGACGCGCAGAACGTCGCACAGAAGATTGCCGTCGGCGTTTGCAAGGTTGACCACGTTGACTGCGCTGCCGGAAGCGGAAAGGTATTTGCTCTGCAAATGCTCGGAAAGCGCGCTGAAATCCGCGTCCGCCGCCGTTGAATCGCCGAGTATGAGAATATCGGTGCCATAGCCGTTTTCAAGCTTCTGATAAAAGCTGTATTTGGCGGCTTCCGCGTCCTTTGCCGCAGCCTCCGCAAGGGCGGCCTCCTCCAGCTTTTTCAGCTCCTCGGGGGAAAGGGTAGGCTCCGGCGTGGGTACTGCCGGCGTCGCGGCAGGCTCCTCCGTGGGGGCGGGAATGGGGGCGTCCTTCACGTTCTGGATCTTTGCGACAAGGAAGATACCCGCCGCCACAATGATCACAAGCACCAGAACAATGGCGAGAATTACCGAATTTGCCCTGCTGTTTTTCTTATGTTTTCCGGATGACATCTTTTTTCTCCTTTTATAATTATTAATTGTATGTTATCAATTGCCCGTACCGGATCGCTTCCTTTATTAAAGCGACGTTCTCATCGGAATATTCTATTTCTGCGCTGAAAAGACGAAGCGCATCCTCTGCATGACCGAGCTGATCGAGAAAGCATACCGTCATTACGGCGAGGAAGGCAAAGACAAGGGTATCGGCGGCGTCGTAATGATCCTCGGCTGAGGCAAAGTGGCGGAAAATAAAATAGTGCGCCATGCGCGTGTATCTTATATCGTCCAGTCTTTCATTCAGCGCCGGGGCGGAGACGTGTCCGCTCATTTCGCACAGAAGCGCCGTCCAGCTCTCGTCCATGCGCTCCAGACCGAGATAAAACTCTGCCGCCGCGGCGGGGGAGAATGAAAACGGTCTTCTTCCGGCAAGAAAAAGCGTGTCAGCCATGCGTTCCGCGAATGATCCGACGCCGTTAAGGCGCGAGAGAATAGCGTCTCTCAGAGTTATCAGCGGCGGCGTTTCGTCGCCGCCTACGCTGCCGTCGTCGGCACATATGAGCCGCACGGGTTCCTTTCCGCCGACAAGCAGCCGCACAGCTTCCTCACAGCACATCCCGATGCCATATTCGAGGCGGCCGTCAAATTCATTATAAAACCGCGGGTGTTCCGCGCATATATCGCAGAGGCAGTCATCGCCAAGCTCAAGTATCAGCTCGCAAAGCCCGTTTTTTTCAAGAAAAGGACAGCGCTCATCCTTGCCGAGAATAAAATGCGGCGTGGGCGTGACGGAGATACTGCTTTTAAGCTTTTCGCCGAGCCTGCCCCCGACGGAGAGGAAGCGTGCGGCGCTTTCGCTGTCAATGTCTATCTCCCAGCCGACGCAGCAGCTGTGCCTGCATTTATCCGCAATGCAGCGGAAAGCATCCATGTAATCGGGGTATATGTATTTAATCTGACATCACCGCCGGTCATCAGAAAATTGCGTTGAAATCAACGGTGCCGCATATACCGGCAAGCTGACCGCTGTTGGTGAACTGCCAGATATCGTAGCGTCCGGAGAACGCGGGCATGGCGCCGCTTGAGTAGTTCGCCAGCCAATAGGAATATTGGGAAACGGAATGATAATTCATGCAATAGGTCATGTAATATTCGCTTGTATAGATACCCGCAGCGTATCCTCCGCGCATCACCGTGCGGCAGAACGCGTCAGCAATACCGACCCTTTCCGACACCGAAAGCAGATCGGCGCGGCCATGAGGGTAATCGCCGGAAAATTCCATGTCTATATATACGGGGTATTCAAGCTGCATTCCCTTGAGCTTTTCCAGAACGGTACCGGCCTCGTGAACGGCCTCGGTCGCACTGACGGCGGTGGAGTAAAAATACACTCCCGTTTCGAGACCGGCTTTGCGCGCACCCGCCAGATATTCCCGCAGGAACGTATCCTCATAAACACGCCCGCTCGACCATCCGCGCCCGCCGACGCGGATGATGACAAATTCAATGCCCTGTGCTTTCACGGCGTTCCAGTTGATACGGCCGTTGAAGCAGGAAACGTCAATGCCGAGGGTGCGCGCCTTTTCGCCGCGCTCATTGAAATAATAGAGCTTGCCGCCTATTTTTTTAAGTCCGGTTTCCTTTCGACCGTCGCTTCCGTAATAGTATGTGCGCCCGTTTTCCGTTTTCCAACCGCCGCTGCTTTCATCCTGCACCGGCGCGTATACGGCAGTGTCATTGACGATGCACTTTACGGGCGCGGCGGCATAGCCGTCGCCGCCGGTCATACTGACGCTGTATTCACCGGGGCTTAGCTCGACTATGTAGCAGCGCCCGTCCGTCCGCGTTCTGTATTCCACGGTATCACCGTCCGGATATGTGACCGATATGGCAAACTGCACTCCGGTGACGACGTTGCTGTCCCCGTCGCACACCACGATATCCATGTCGCGCTCAAAGGAGCTTGCCGTGAGCTTCAGAACGGTGCTCTCTCCAGCAGATACCGCCGGCTCCGCAGGCGCGTTTCCGGCCTTTGCGTACCCGATCAGCGCGGACACCTGCGGCGCGAGAATGATCACGCAGCAGCATATTGTGATGCACGGCAGGAGTATCATCCAGAGCTTGTCATATTCCGGGGAGAAAAGCTTTGCAATTTTCTTCTTAGGGGACTGATTCATGGCAATTTTCCTAATCATAAGCATAAGGCTTGTTAAAGCATAAGGCTTGACTCACCTTTGCTTAGTTTAATATAGTACTCCAAAAAACGGCGCTTTGTCAATACGGAGAGAGAGGCGGTTATTCCCTTTATGCTTATTAAAAAAACTTGTTAAATTGTATACAGTGTGATAAAATTACCTTTATGACTGAAAAAAATGGATTTGAAAAAGAATATATCGAACAGCGCAGGCGGTTTATCGAAAACCGTTTTTCCAAGCTCAACGAAATGCAGTTAAAGGCGGTCATGGCCACGGAGGGGCCGTTGCTTATACTTGCAGGCGCGGGGAGCGGCAAGACCACCGTGCTTATAAACCGTATCGCAAATTTGCTGACCTTCGGCAGAGCGTCAGACAGCGATGAACTGCCGATGTGTGCGGATAAAAGGGCGCTTGAACTGCTCAGATCCGACAGTGAGGACGCCGTGCCGTATGCCGCGCTCGACCGTGTTGAACCGTGGCGGATCCTTGCCATCACCTTTACCAACAAGGCGGCGGATGAGCTTAAAACGCGTCTCGGGGATATGCTTGGGGACGCGGCAAACGACATATGGGCGTGTACCTTCCATTCCGCCTGTGTCAGAATCCTCCGCCGCGACGCGGAGAGGATAGGCTATCCGGCTTCATTCACGATCTACGATACCTCAGACAGCCAGACCGTTGCAAAGCATATCCTCAAGGACATGGATATCGACGAAAAGCTCCTGCCGCACAAGGCGGCGCTCGCGGCGGTGAGCCGTGCAAAAGACGAAAAGATCGGCGCGGAGGAGTATCTGAAATGCGCAAGGCTGTCCGGGGACATACGCTCGATAAAGCTGGGAGAGTTCTATGTTGAGTATATGCGCCGCCTCTTTGCCGCAGGAGCAATGGATTTTGACGATCTTATATACAACACGGTCGTTCTGCTTGAACAGCATGAGGATGTCAGGGACTATTGGCAGAGAAGGTTTGAATACGTCCTTATAGACGAGTATCAGGATACGAACCACCTTCAGTATCTGCTTGCCTCGCTCCTTGCGGGCGGACGCGGCAATCTCTGCGTCGTCGGCGACGACGATCAGAGCATATATAAATTCCGCGGCGCAAGCATTGAGAATATTCTGAGCTTTGAGGAGCAGTACAAGGGCTGCCGCACGATACGTCTTGAGCGCAATTACCGCTCCACCGGGCATATTCTTTCTGCGGCAAACTCGGTCATCCGCCACAATACGGGGCGCAAGGGCAAGGAGCTGTGGACGAACTCCGATATGGGCGATAAGCTCAGGCTCACGGTTGCGGACAACGAGACAGAGGAGGCAATGTGCGTTGCGGCGTCAATAATGGCTGTGCGCAGCGGCGGTGCGAATTGGCGCGACTGCGCCGTACTCTACCGCATGAATGCGCAGTCGAACCAGCTTGAATATGCCTTCAAGCGCAGCGGCATACCTTACCGTATAATCGGCGGCACAAGGTTTTTTGACCGCGCCGAGATAAAGGATATTCTGGCGTACCTCTGCGTTATCGCCGCTCCCGACGACGATCTGCGCCTTGCGCGCATCATCAACACACCGGTGCGCGGGATCGGCGGAAAGAGCATCGAGACCGCACGTGCGATCGCGGCGGAAAGAGGATGCAGCCTCTTTTCAGTCATCTCAAACGCCGATATGTATCCTGAGCTTTCGCGTCCCGCCATCCGTATGCGGCAGTTTGCGGGAATAATAAACGACCTGAGGAGCTTTTCCGCCGACCATACGCCGGATGAGCTTTTTGACGAGCTTATTGAAAAGAGCGGGTACATCCGTGCGCTTGAGGAGAAAAATACCCTTGAGGACACGACGAGAGCCGAAAACGTCCGTGAGCTTAAAACGAGTATCATCACCTTCATGAAGGAATCCGGCGATATGACGCTTGACGGCTATCTTGCAAATGTCGCGCTCTATACCGATATGGACAATTATGACCCGGAGGCGGACGGCGTTATCATGATGACAATGCACTCGGCAAAGGGGCTTGAGTTTCCTTACGTTTATATAGTGGGCATGGAGGAGACTATTTTCCCCGGCATAAGGGCTATCGGCGATAATGACGAGATGGAGGAGGAAAGGCGGCTCTGCTATGTTGCGCTTACAAGAGCCAAGGAGCATCTTGAGCTTCTCTGCGCCCGGCAGCGTATGATTTTCGGCAAAACCAACGTGAACAGGGTCTCGCGCTTCGTCAGCGAGATAGACGACGATGATATTGAAAAGAACATACCCAAGGGCTACGCTTACCGTGAAAGACCGGCACAGCAGGAGTACGCCGTCAAAGCCGTGTACAAGCCTGCCTATACCCGCGCTCCGTCTGCGGCGGTGGTGCGGACAGACTATGCTCTTGGCGACAATGTGCATCACAAGGCGTTCGGCGAGGGCGTGATAACCAAAATGTCGCCTATGGGCGGAGACTGGCTCGTGGAGATCAATTTTGCCTCTCAGGGGACGAAGAAGCTGATGCTCAGAGCCGCAGCAATGTATATGACAAAGGAATGAATTATGAAAAACAGAATGGGACTGTGGGGCAGACTTGCACTGCTGACCACGGCTGTAATATGGGGAAGCTCTTTCGTTATCCTCAAAAATGCAATAGACGGTCTGGGAGTTATGTGGGTGCTGGCAATGAGATTTACGATCTCTGCCGTGCTTCTGCTTGCGCTTGCGGGGAAACGGCTCAGAAGCATGAGCCGGGCAAGCGTCCGCGGAAGCGTGCTGATAGGCGTCTGCCTTGCGGCCGCCTATATTGTCCAGACCTACGGGCTTAAATATACCACACCCGGCAAAAACGCCTTTCTCACCACCACATACTGCGTGATGGTGCCGTTTCTGGCGTGGCTCGTATACAAAAGAAAGCCGGGGCTGCACAATGTTGCGGCGGCGGTGCTGTGCGTTGCGGGCATCGGCTTTGTCGCGCTTGACGCGGGCTTCGGTGAAGTGAATACCGGCGATGTGCTGACTATTTTCAGCGGTGTTTTCTATGCCTTGCAGATAATCCTCATGGAGCAGTATATCTCCGGCTGCGATTCGCTCAGTGTTTCGGCGGTGGAATTTTCGACGGCTGCCGTAATCTGCCTTGTAGGGACGTTTGCCTTTGAGGGAACGCCGGTCATGCCCGCAAGCGGGCAGATCTTCGCGGTGCTTTACCTTGCGGTGATGTGTACGGCGCTGTGCTTCTTCCTTCAGGCGTGGGGCATGAAATATACGCCATCCTCCACCGCGGCGATGATAATGACGCTTGAAGCGGTCTTCGGGACGATCTTCTCCGTTATTCTCTATCATGAACAGGTCACGCCGCGCCTGCTTGCCGGTTTTGCGCTTATTTTTGTCGCGGTCGTGCTCTCGGAAACGGGTACGGAGCTGCTGAAAAAGCTCAGAAAACAATGAAAATGACGGGGTGAGCCGCATGAAAGTGAATGTGAAAAAACAGAATACGGTGTGGCTTGCTCTTTTTGCAATGTCGCTTGCGCTGATGCTCTGGAAGCTGCCTTACGGCTTCGGCGGGGACGATGAGGGCTTTTACCTCACCATAGCGAACCGCCTGACCGTCGGAGACAGGCTTTTCACCGACGAATGGCATCTCTCACAGCTTTCCTCCTTTTTCCTTTACCCGTTTGTGCGCACCTTCAGAGCGGCGACAGGCGGGACGGAGGGAATATTGCTTGCCTCGAGGGTAATGTACTTCGTCTGCCACTCGGCGGCGTCGGCGGCGGTGTATCTGCGGCTTAAGAAATACGGCGCACTGTCCGTTCTTGGAAGCGTTTTCTTCCTTATCTTCACTCCCTTTGACATGATGACGTGCAGCTATAACACCATTGCCATAGACGCGCTTGCCCTCTGCGGCGCGTTCGCCGCGTCATACGAAAGAGAAACGGATATGATAACGGCGGGCGTCTTCCTTGCCTGTGCGGTCGTGTGCTGTCCGTATCTTGCAGCAGCATATTTTTTTTATGCCGCCGTCTGCATTGCTTACGGGGCGCTTTACCGGAGGAGCGGGAAAAAGTTCTTCTCCTTCAGACCGTTTTCCCTGAAAGCGCTGGGATATGTTACGGCAGGCGCAGGCATCGTTTTTGTGCTGTTTGTCATTTTCCTGCTTTCTCACACAAGCGTAAAGGAAATAATCGAAAGCCTTCCGGGATTGTTTTCTGATCCGGAGCATCCGAGCTATTCGGTCGTCTATATGCTCAAGCACTATGTCTACTGCATCGTGACGAGCCGCCCCTATGTGCTTGTGCCTGTCGGGATCTATGCCGCGTCGCTGGCGCTGCTTGCTTTTGATAAGAACAGGAAAAAGCACACGCTTTTCTATGCTTCGCTTTCGGCTGCCGCAGCGGCAATATGGCTCCTGCTCTTTATCCCGCAGCTTATCGAAAAGAATTTCAACGGTATCATGCTTCCGCTGCTGCCGCTGGGATTTACCGCGTATCTTTTGCTTGAGAATAAACCGCGGGCAGTTTTCGACTTCGTTTTTCTGCTCGGTGTGTTCTATTCTGTCTGCGTCTGCTCAACGTCGAACATGGGCTATGATATCCTCGTGATCGGCTTTTCTGTGGTAAATATCGCAAACCTTATCTTTATCGGCATGCTGATAGACGAGAGAGCAGGCAGAAGGGAAAAGCGCGCTTTTTCGGCGGTTTGTTTTATTCCGGTGGCCTTGCTCTGCACCATGATGCTTACCGTGAAGATAAATCACTGCTTCTGGGACGCAAGCCCTGCCATGCTTGACAGCAGATTGGAGAGCGGTCCGGCAAAGGGAATAATCACAAACACTTATTTCAAAAGCTCCTACGATTCTATAAGCGCGGATATGTCCGAATACGCGGGTGAGGACGGAAGTATTCTGATCTATTCGCAGCAGGCGTGGGAATACTTCATACCGGATATGCCATACGCCTCGTTTTCCGCGTGGCTGTCGGGGCTTGACGAAAAGACGGATACCCGTCTTGCGCTTTATTTTTCGATGAATCCGCAAAAAATGCCGGAGTATATTTATATTCCAAAGACCTCGGCCTTCGGGGCGCTGAACATACCGCCGGAGAAGATATATTCCGACGCGGAAAAATACGGATACGGGATCAATGAGAATGAGGTAAGCTATAAGCTCAGTCATGCAAAGGACTGAAGTTATGCACAAGCTAACTTTTCTTTGCTTTTTGGAAAATACTGTGATAATATAAATTGTTACCATCAATTTATGGTAAAGTTAGTTTTGAGGTAAAATGTATGTCAGATATGCAAAAGGAGATCGAAAGGCGCAGAACCTTTGCGATCATTTCACACCCCGACGCAGGTAAAACTACTCTTACAGAGAAGCTTCTTCTCTACGGCGGGGCTATACAGCTTGCAGGCTCGGTAAAGGGCAAGGCGACCGCAAGACATGCCGTATCCGACTGGATGGAGCTTGAAAAGCAGCGCGGTATTTCCATAACCTCTTCCGTTATGCAGTTCAATTATGAGGGCTACTGCATAAATATTCTGGATACTCCCGGACACCAGGACTTCTCCGAGGACACATACCGCACCCTTATGGCGGCCGACTCTGCCGTAATGGTCATTGACGCGGCAAAGGGCATTGAGCCGCAGACGAGGAAGCTTTTCAAAATATGCGCCATGCGCCATATACCGATCTTTACCTTTATCAATAAGCTTGACCGCGAGGCGAGAAGCCCCTATGAGCTTATGGAGGAGCTGGAAAACGAGTTCGGCATAGGCACCTATCCGATGAACTGGCCGATCGGCTGCGGACATGAGTTTAAAGGCGTATACGACAGGGAAAAGAAAGAGATACTTGCGTTTACGGAATTTCACAGAGGGCAGAACAAGATAAAAGCTGTCGAGTGTACGCTTGACGATGTTGACGCGCTTGATGAGCTTATCGGTGAACGGCTGAGAAAGACGCTGACGGATGATATAGAGCTTCTGGACGGCGCGGGATATGATTTTGACATTGATAAGGTGAGAAACGGCAAGCTTTCTCCCGTGTTCTTCGGCTCCGCTCTCAACAACTTCGGGATAGAGCCGTTCCTTGAAAGCTTTCTCCGCCTTACCATGCCGCCACTGCCGAGAATTTCGGGTGACGATATAATAGACCCGTTTGATGAGCATTTTTCTGCATTCGTCTTCAAAATTCAGGCGAATATGAACAAGGCGCACCGCGACAGGATCGCGTTTATGCGCATCTGTTCGGGAAAGTTTGAGCGTGACAAGGAATATTTCCACGTTCAGGGCGGAAAGCCTCTGCGCCTTGCCCAGCCGCAGCAGCTTATGGCACAGGAGCGTGCGATAATTGACGAGGCATACGCCGGCGACATCATCGGCGTGTTCGACCCCGGTATATTTTCAATCGGCGACACTATCTGCGAAAAGGGACGCAATGTCTGCTTTGAAGGCATACCTACCTTTGCACCCGAGCATTTCGCGGGAGTAGAGCGCGTGGATACCATGAAGCGCAAGCAGTTTGAAAAGGGTATCATGCAGATAGCGCAGGAGGGCGCGATACAGATATTCCATGAGCCGTATACCGGCGTCGAGGAAATCATCGTGGGCGTTGTGGGCGTTTTGCAGTTTGAGGTTCTGGAGTACCGTCTCAAGACCGAGTATGGCGTCGATATCCGCCGCCGCGCAATGCCGTTTGAGCTTGTCCGCTGGGTCGAGAACGATAATATTGACATCTCATCGCTCAATCTCACAAGCGATACAAAATGGGTGCAGGATTTCAAAGGAAACAATCTCCTGCTGTTCACGTCCGATTGGTGTATCAACTGGGCGATCCAGAAGAACCCGGGGCTTGAGCTTGGAGAATTCAGCCGGGAATGATCCGGCAGTGAGGCTTGCCGTATGCATGAAAAACGGCGCTGTCCTCCGCGCTTTTATTCTTTAGTGAAGATGGGAGAAGAAATGTCTGATAAGCTTGTAATTGAGATCTGGAAAAAGAAAGACCCCGATGAAATAACAAAAGAGCTTGCCTCTCCGCAAAGCCGTCTTGAGGCGGGAAGCGCTTCGGCGGTAACGGCGGCGATGGCTGCGGCATTTGTTGAGCGCACGGCGGCAGTCTGCTGCGAAAACGACGCCGGCAGCGAACGGCTTGCGTATATCCTGAAAAACGCCGGGATCATACGCGGCTATATGGTGCATCTTGTGGACGAGGATATAAAGAGCCGCGGCCCCATGCGTCAGGCGCTCAAGGAAGGCGATGAGCGCCGTATAGACGCGACGCGCCAGAGCGCGGCCTGCATCGACGCCGAAATAATCAACATGATGGTTAAGCTCATGGATTTTGCGGGCGAGCTTGCGGAAGTCTGCCCCAAGGATAAAATGCATTGGCTGGGCGAGGCGGCGCACCTTATGATGGGCGCTGTCGAATGTGCGCGGGTTTTTGTTGTCAACATGGCGGACGGCAGCAGCGACGACACATACCGCTATGTCGTAAGGCGCGAGAACGAGATCACTCTCGAAGCTCTCCGCAAGGTCTTTGACGGCATTATGGAAAAAGTCGAAGCCGCGATTTAAACCGGCTTTTGCCGCCGGAATGCGGCTGTATCAGAAAGAAGGGCTTTTCATGGACGGCAGTATTGCGAAACTGAAAAAAATGGTTGAGGAAAGCAGCAACATTGTGTTTTTCGGCGGCGCAGGCGTCAGCACGGAGAGCGGGATACCGGATTTCCGCAGCGTTGACGGGCTTTATAACCAGAAGTGGAAATATCCGCCCGAAACAATACTCAGTCATAGTTTTTTTGAGAAAAACCCGGAGGAGTATTACCGCTTCCACAGGGAAAAGCTTGTTATTGACGGCGTAAAGCCGAATACCGCGCACATAAAGCTTGCCGAGCTTGAGCGGCAGGGAAAGCTCAAAGCGATCGTGACGCAGAATATTGACGGTCTGCATCAGGCGGCGGGAAGTAAAAACGTCCTTGAGCTGCACGGCAGTATTCTGAGGGCGTACTGCTCAGAATGCCGCAGGGAATACGACGCGGACGTTATCAACCGCGGGACGGGAGTGCCGCGCTGCAAATGCGGCGGCGTTATAAGACCCGACATTGTTTTGTATGAAGAACCGCTTGACGACGAGGTCGTTAGAAAAGCGATAATGTATATCCGCAATGCGGATGTGCTCATCATCGGCGGCACATCGCTGAACGTATATCCCGCGGCGGGACTTATAAATTATTATCGCGGCAATAAGCTTGTGCTGATAAATCTGGGTGAAACACCGGCAGACGGCTATGCCGACCTTGTGATACATGAAAAGATAGGCAAAGTTTTTGCTCAATTGTAAAGAGGGATATACGCTATGGCAAAGGGGAAGCTTATTGTTCTTGAGGGCATAGACGGCAGCGGCAAGTCCGCACAGTACCGCCGCCTGTGCGAAAGAATGGAAAATGACAAAATTGAGTATAATCATATAGTATTCCCGCGTTATGATAAGGAAAGCAGCGCACTTATACGTATGTATCTGGGCGGGGAATTCGGCGAGCATCCGGGCGATGTGAACGCCTATGCCGCGGCGACCTTTTTCGCGGTGGATCGCTTTGCCTCCTACCGCACCGATTGGGGGAAAATATATAACGGCGGCGGGATCATTCTCTCCGACAGGTATACTACCTCAAACGCCGTGCATCAGGGTTCAAAGCTCAGCGATGAGGAGCTGCCTGCGTTTTTCGAGTGGATAAGCGATCTCGAATACGGCAAAATGGGGCTTCCAAAGCCTGATCTGGTCATATATCTTGACGTGGATGTGGAGACGTCGAAACGCCGTATGCTGCAAAGGCAGAAGAGCACGGACACCTCCGCAGACATCCACGAAAAGGACTTTGAATATCTGGAAAGCTGCCTTCGAACCGCAAGAAAGGCGGCGGAATACTATAATTGGGTGAGCGTACCCTATATGAAAAACGGGATCGAGCGGGATATTGACGAGAAAAACGCCGAGATATACCGCCTTATCCGCGAATGTATTGACAAAGACAAAAAAGAAAAAACTATGTAATAAAGTCAGATAACAGAGCAGCGGGGGAGTTTGAGGGGGCAAGGCCCGCCTCAAATCGGATAAACCGCCGTCGAAAGCCTTGATATACCAAGGCTTTCGGTAACAGCATTTTGAAAGCGTTCAAAATGCTCGGCGGAAAGCTTGTCAAAAAAGTCCTTATAGGACTTCTTTGACAAGCTGAAAGAGCAGCGTCACGGCGCTGCTCTTTCCCATCATTCATTTTCCGTCAATATTGTGCTTCTGCTGCCGCATTTCGGGTATGATTCAACATCCCAGCGGTAGTTTTTCCAGAACTGCTCGTCCTCGCACAGGAAGCATGTCCATCTCTGCTGAGAAATGCCCTTGCTCACATCCACATGATAATACTTTGTGCCGAGCTTTATTATGTTCCAGCAGTGGTTTTCCATATTGTACTGTCCGTAAACTATGCGGCACTCTATGCCGAGCTGCTTGCACAGCGCGACATACGCCAGCGCAATGCCCTCACTGTCGCTCTTTTTCTCTATTACAGCGCAGTATATGCTATTTTTCTGTCCCTCTTCGCAAAGCGTACAGTTTCCGGTGAGATACTCGAACGCAAGGGTCGCCTTGTCAAGCTCACTCATCTCTTCGGTGCCGACTCCGTCAAACGGGTCGAACCCGGCAAGCTTTTCTTTCTTGGCTGCAAGCTCCTTCGCCGCTTCGCCGTAATTTATGTGGATATCATATAGCCGCTGCATATTTTCGCCGCTGAACATATTGACGCTTGCGGCTGGCTCCTTGGGAGAAAGCATCGGGTCGCTTTTATATACGTTTGCGGCCATATTTTCAACATCCTCCGCTGCAAGCGAGCTTTTCCCCGTAAGTATTACCACGTTTCCGCGGCTGTCCTGCATTGACTGCCGGAGCACACTTTCAATATCGGTAGAATACGGAAGTCTGATTATCTCGTCAATGCTGACGCCGGACTGCATATAGCTGACATATATTTTCGCCTCGTCATAGGTGATTATATGATTAAGCTCATATGAAATGTTTTCAACGCAGTAAGCGCACAGCGCATCCTTTGTGCGCACCTCCCAGCAGGCGCTCGCCATATCCGCCGAGATATCCCCATCATAAGCGTTGTCAAAAATCACCGTCCCGCTCTGCGCTCCGCGGTTGACCATGTCTCTTATGGTCCGCTTGAGAGTAAAATAATCCCTGACCGTTATCTTGTCCTCATCGGAACCGCTCTCCTGTGAGGCAGGCAGATAGTCCTCAACGGAAATATACTCCTTATCATACACCCCGCCGCACCCCGCAAGCAGGAGCGCGGCAAGAAGTGTCCAAAGCAAAACAACGCCCTTTTTCATAAAGCACCCCGTTTATTTTGCATCAATAATATCGTCAAAGCCCCTGCCGAACACGTTCTTCGCATCCGTTACGATGACAAAGGCATTCGGGTCTATCTTTCTTATCATGCGCCGCGCATCGGCGATCTGGGTCTTTTTCAGCACGCTCATTATCACCCGCTCCCTGCGGTGGGAATAAGCGCCCTCAGCGTCAAGGAACGTAACGCCGCGGTGGAGTCCGTTCACAAGCTCACCCGCTATTTCATCGCATTTATCGCTGATAATATAGAAAATACTTGAAATATCAAAGCCGTAGAGCACAACGTCTATCACCTTGCTTGTGACATAGATCGCTATCACGGCATACATTGCGCTTTCATATATCCTGAAAGCCAGCGCGTAGGCCGCAATAATGCATGCGTCAAGAGCAAGCATTATCGTGCCGAAGTTCATATTGAAATACTTCCTCCGCAGGAGCTTCACAACAATGTCTATACCGCCGGTGGTGCCGCCGGCATAGTATATGATCCCCATACCGGCGCCCTTTATGACGCCGCCTATGATCGCTGCAAGCATTGCATCGTCGGTCGCCGAGATGCCCGTAAGAGCAAGCAGATCAACAAAAGCGGACGACAGGAGCGTCCCTGCGAACGAAGCAATGATAAACTTCCTCCCAAACTTTTTCCACGCATATGCAAACAGCGGCAGGTTCATTGCAAACACCATTGTACCTATCGGAAGCCCGGTAAATTTGTTGATTATCATTGCAATGCCGGTCAGTCCTCCGGAAACTATCGAATTCGGGAACATGAAAAACCTGAATCCGACAGCATACAGGAAGCAGCCGAGTACAATGAGCGCATAGCTCCACACGATCATTGCGCCCTTGCTTTTTCCGGCGTCATTTACGTTATTTGCCGCGTCGTTTTTATCCATTTTTCACCTTTCTGATCTGAATCCGCGTGATCGTTCCGGCAGCAGGCATCACCCGTCTATCAGCGATATCTGCTGAAATTCGCTGTCCTCATCCTTTATGAGAGCGCCCGCAGCCGGTATGCTGCGCACCCTGTACCTTGCGGTATTTTTTATGCTGCTCTCCTCAGCAAACACAGCGCCGGTCATTTTCCGCTTTGCCTTGAGCGACATGACCGCGACGCCCTGCGTACTCCGGCTTGCCTTCGGCTGCATGAGCGATGTGTTGAATATGAGCGCCCTGTTGTCGCTTGCGGTGCATAGTATGTCCCTTTCGCCCTCAAGCACAAGCACCGCGCATAACGGACTTTTATCCGAATATGCACCGATAAGCTTCTTCCTGTTTGTCTTCGTCTCATATGCGGAAAGCTCCACCCTTGCGATCTTTCCGTTTTCAAAGGCAAACAGCAAATGGTTTTTATAATCCTTCGGGTCAAGCATCGTTATAATGCTCTCTCCCTCATCCATTTTAAGCCGCGTCGGGAGATAGATTCCCAGCGTTGACGCCTTGCAGTCCTCAAAATCCGAAAGACGCGCCTTGTACATCTGCTGGCGGTCGGTAAGAATAAGAAGTTCCGAGGCATTGGTGGCTTCAAAGCTCAGCTTCAGTGCGTCCCCGTCCTTATACTTCTGTTCCCCGCTCATACGCAGCGACTGCGCCGTTATCTTCTTGAAATAGCCCTCTCTGCTCAAAAACAGCGTGACGGGATATGCATCGACGGTTTCCTCTTCATTATACTCCGTTATCTCATCGGAATACACAAGCGTGGTCTTTCTCGACACGGGGTACTTCTTATTTATGCCTTTAAGCTCGTCTATAATAAGCGACTTTATCTTACGGCGGTTATTGACAGTGGATTCAAGCTCCTCTATATCGCTCTCCAGCTGCTCGGTCTCGCCGGTGCGCTTGAGAATAAACTCGCGGTTGATATTGCGCAGCCTGATCTCCGCCACATATTCCGCCTGGATCTGATCTATCCCGAAGCCCATCATCAGGTTCGGCACAACGTCCGCCTCAAGCTCTGTATTGCGGATAATGTCTATGGCCTTGTCGATATCCAGCAGTATCTTCGCAAGTCCCTTCAAAAGATGCAGCTTTTCCTGCTTCTTTCCAAGCTCAAAATATACCCGGCGGCGGATGCAGTCGCTTCTCCACGCCGTCCACTCGTCAAGTATCTCCGCAACGCCCATGACCTTGGGATTGCCGCCGACAAGGATATTGAAATTGCACGGGAACGTATCCTGAAGCGTGGTCATTTTGAAAAGCTTCGCCATAAGCTTGTCGGGATCCGCGCCGCGCTTGAGATCTATCGCAAGGCGGAGACCGCCGAGATCCGTCTCGTCGCGCATATCGTTTATCTCGCGCACCTTGCCGAGCTTTATAAGCTCCGCCACCTTGTCGATTATCGCTTCCGCCGTGGTCGTATACGGTATCTCGTAGATCTCGATGATGTTCTCTTTGGGCAGGTGCCGCCACTTTGCCCTTACTTTGAAGCTCCCGCGTCCGGTGCGGTATATCTCCTCCATCTCGCGCCGGTTATATACGATCTCGCCGCCGGTCGGAAAATCCGGCGCAGGCATGGTTGACATAATATCACATTCCGGATCGCGCAGATAATTTATCGTCGTTTCGCATACCTCGTTGAGGTTGAAGCCGCAGATCATGCTTGCCATGCCGACGGCAATGCCCGAGTTTGCGGATACGAGTACATTCGGAAAAGCAGTAGGAAGAAGCACCGGCTCCTTCATGCTGCCGTCATAGTTATCCGTAAAGTCAACATTGTCCTTGTCTATATCCTTGAAAATCTCCGCGCAGATATCCGATAGCTTTGCCTCGGTATAACGGGAAGCCGCATAGGACATATCCCTTGAGTACACCTTGCCGAAGTTGCCCTTGGAATCCACAAACGGCGTGAGCAGCGCCTCGTATCCGGCCGCCAGGCGCACCATCGTCTCATATATTGCCGCGTCGCCGTGCGGATTGAGCTTCATCGTCTGCCCGACGATATTCGCGCTCTTCGTCCTCTTCCCGGTAAGAAGCCCCATTTTGAACATGGTATAGAGAAGCTTGCGGTGAGACGGTTTGAAGCCGTCGATCTCGGGTATTGCGCGGGAAACGATAACGCTCATCGCGTAGGGCATATAGTTTGTCTCAAGCGTTTCGGTTATAGGCTGTTCCAGAACCTCCGCCCGAAGTCCCACTACGTTGGGGTTATCCGCTCTCTTCTTTTCGCTCTGATTCTTCTTTGCCACGATATTTCTCCGTTACAACGATTATTTTTTCTTTGCCTTTTTTCCGGTTTCAAGATTGCGGCGGCATGCCGGACAGACCTTCACCTTCAGAACGCCCACCAGAATGTGCTTCCCGCAGTAAGGGCAGCGGCAGTACCTTACAATAATGTACACAGTGACAGCGCACAGAACAAGCGTAAACGCAAGGAGCCAGAACTGAATACCGCTGTCTGCGCCGCCTGCGATAAAGCTTGCAGCGCCCGATATCACAGTTGCAGCCGCCAGCTTTTTTGCCAGCTCCCTGCTCTCAACAAACGAATTTCCATATGTTTTCATGTTTTTGTCAGCCGCGTAATAAGCCGCGTTTTCCTCTCTTTATGATATATCCGCCATATCCAGATATTTATACCCGAACTCGGCTATATGGTTTTTCCTGCCGTCAAGGTTATCGCCCAGAAGCAGATCGAACATCTCGCTCATGCGCTGCGCGTCCTCCGGCATCACTTTGATAAGGCGTCTGCTCTCCGGATTCATGGTGGTCATCCACATCATGTCCGGGTCGTTCTCGCCAAGACCCTTGCTGCGGCTGATGCTCATTTTCGCGTCCTTGAGACTGTCGGTTATTTCCGCCTTTTCACGGTCGGAATAGGCAAAATACGTTTTCCCCTTACATTCTATCTCATAAAGTGGGGACTCGGCAATATATACATAGCCTTCGTTAATGAGCGTCGGCACAAGGCGGTAGAGCATGGTGAGGATAAGCGTTCTTATCTGGAAGCCGTCCACGTCTGCATCGGTGCAGATAATTATCTTGCTCCACCTGAGATTATCAAGGTCAAAGCTTGAAAGCTCCTTTACATGCTTGTCCTTTACCTCAACGCCGCAGCCGAGCACCTTCATAAGATCTGTTATGACGTCGCTCTTGAAAATGCGCACATAGTCGGCCTTGAGACAGTTGAGTATTTTGCCCCTGACCGGCATTATGCCCTGAAATTCTGCGTCTCTCGAAAGCTTGCACGCACCGAGTGCGCTGTCGCCCTCGACGATATATATCTCGCGCTTCTCCGGCTCCCTGCTTCGGCAGTCCACAAACTTCTGTACGCGGTTTGCGATATCAATGCTGCCGGAAAGCTTCTTTTTCATACCCTGACGGGCTTTTTCGGCAGTTTCGCGGCTGCGCTTGTTGATAAGCACCTGCTCGGCGATCCTGTCCGCCTCGGGCTTGTTCTCAATAAAATATACCTCAAGGCGGGATTTGAAAAACTCCGTCATCGCCTTTTGGATGAAAAGGTTGTTTATCGCCTTTTTGGTCTGGTTTTCATAGCTTGTCTGCGTGGAAAAGCAGTTTGTCACAAGGATAAGGCAGTCCTGTATATCCTGAAACTTTATCGCCGATTCGTTTTTCTGATACTTGCCTATCTGTTTGATATACGAATCTATCGCAGAAACAAAAGCGCTTTTCGCCGCTTTGTCCGGCGCGCCGCCGTTTTCAAGCCACGAGGAGTTGTGATAATACTCGATAAGCTGGGTCTTGTTTGAAAAACAGAACGCCGCAGAGAGCTTGACCTTATATTCCGGCTTGTCATCCCTGTCGCGTCCCCGGCGTTCGGCGGAAATAAACTCCGGCGCGGTGAGCGCTCCGTCTCCGGCGATCTCCTTCACATAGTCGATTATGCCGTTGGGATAGCAGTAGTCCTTCTGTGTGAACCGGCCGTTTTCCTCGATCCTGAGTCTGAAGGTTATGCCGGCGTTTACAACGGACTGCCTGTGAAGCACGTCGTCAAAATATTCACGGGGAATGGAAATGTCCGTAAAGACCTCCATATCCGGCTTCCAGCGGATCGTTGTGCCGGTTTTTTTCCGGTCGGTATCCTCAACGGACAGCTCCTGCCCTTTTTTGCCGCAGACCTTGCCCTTTTTGAAGTGCAGCTGATATTTCTTCCCGTCCCTGCGGACGGTAACGTCCATATATTCGGAAGCGTACTGCGTGGCGCACGAACCAAGACCGTTAAGTCCAAGGGAATACTCATAATCTCCACCGTCGGTGTTTTTGTACTTGCCGCCCGCATAAAGCTCACAAAAGACAAGCTCCCAATTGAAGCGCTTTTCATTCGGGTTCCAATCCACCGGGCAGCCGCGCCCGAAATCCTCCACCTCAATGGACTTATCCTCATAATAGGTGAGCGTTATAAGCTCGCCGTATCCCTCGCGTGCTTCGTCTATCGCGTTTGAAAGTATCTCGAAAACTGCGTGCTCACAGCCGTCAAGCCCGTCAGAGCCGAAAATGACCCCCGGTCTTTTTCTTACTCTGTCCGCACCTTTAAGCTGAGAAATACTGTCATTTCCATACTGTGGAGTTGAATTTGCCATTTTTATCTCCGTTTCGCCGTTTTATGATATTTTTTTCTTTTTGCATAATCTATCAGTATAATTATACCACAAACAGATAATATTTCAAGTATACAGGTACTCACGCCAAAAAGCGGACTGCTTTTGCAGTCCGCTTCCGCAGAAGATATTTTCTTTTTACCGGAAAACTCTCTGTCCGCTTGACTTTTTCCCGTTTTTGTTGTATCCATTTATAGGAACAATACAGGCTCTCTCTGTCTTTGCCCGGAAAACCGTCCGATAGTATTGTTTGCAGAGATCTGCCTGATAAACCTGTAAAAATTTTCTTTCAAGAGAGGTTATATACAAATGTCCACAACGACAACAATTCTCACCGTCGCATTTATTGCCCTGTGCGTTTTCGCGCTGATAAAGCTCATCGCCGCGCCGATGAAGCTTATCTTCAAGCTGCTCATAAATATGCTGACGGGTTTTCTGCTTCTCCTTGCCGCAGAGTTTATATGCGGCTTCTTTGATTTTTCAATCGGCATAACGGCGGTCAATTGCTTCGTCGCCGGTTTTCTCGGTATTCCCGGCGTCATTCTGCTGGTGCTGATGAAAATACTTCTGTAAGCGATCGCCGCCGTTTGCGTCCGCGCTTCATCAAAGCTCCTCCACGGTTGTTATCTCCTTGATCAGCATGAGCTTTTCTATCACGTCGGAAGTTTTCTGCCTGCTTTTGAGGGTTACGGTCATGACCGCATGATAGTGATAGCCCTCGCTCTCACCGGTCATTCTTGTTATTTCAAGCCCGTCGATCTTTATATTCCCCTCGCGTATCACCCGTATGATTTCTTCTATGCACCCCGATTTTGTGTATTCAATATAAAGGTTGATGTCCTTTTTCGCACCGGCAAACCGATATTCGATTTTTACAAGAGCAAGCTCTGCAAAGAGTACCATAACAGTCGCAAACACCGCGCATTCCACAAAGCCCGCGCCGCACACGAGGCCGATTATTGCCGACGTCCACAGTCCCGCAGCAGTGGTCAGCCCCTTTACGCGCTGCCGGTTCGTGACAATGATCGTGCCGGCGCCGATGAAGCCTATGCCCGCCACGACCTGCGCGCCAAGACGCGCAACGTCGGTGTACTGGTTCAATTTCACATATAAATACTGGCTTGTAAGCGTCGTCACCGCAGCTCCGAGGCATATCAGAATATGTGTGCGGAATCCCGCGGGGCGGCGTTTGTATTCCCGCTCCATTCCTATCGCGCCGCCGCAGATGACCGCGAGCACAAGGCGGACAGTGATAGCCGCAAAGCTCATTTCACGAACCATATCAAAACATTCAAGCATTTTTCCGCCTCCTCACGCTTCTTCTATGGCGACAACGCCGTCCAATACCGACAGCATGGCCAGAACCTCCGTATGCTGCACCTTCTTAGGCAGCCCCACCGACACAAACACGGAGAACATGGTTATATGCTTCTGTACGTTCTTTTCTATCTCGACATCGTACAGCTTTAGCCCGTCTGCCTTTATCTTCCCGATTATGCTTCCCAGATTTTCAAGCGAGTCCATTTCAAGACTTATGTTCATGTTCCTTGACTTTGAAATGACATAATCCTCAAGCACGGGAAGTCCGCGCATACAGACGACTATCAGAAGGCTCCCCACAAGCATACACTCGTAAAAGCCCGCGCCTATCGCAATGCCCATGCAGGCGGAAGCCCAGAGTCCCGCCGCAGTGGTCAGCCCCTTTACCTCCTGTCTGCCCGTTACAAGTATTGTACCCGCGCCGAGAAATCCGACGCCGTTGATGACCTGCGCGGCAAAGCGCACAACATCCGTTTTCGCCGGTTCTTCCCCCGGTCTGCTCCACACGGTGGTAAGCATTATGCTCAGATATTGCCCGAGCATGACGGTAAGCGCCGCGCCGACAGCGACAAGCATATATGTACGGAAGCCTGCCGCACGGCGCTTTTTTTCGCGCTCAATGCCTACGATGCCGCCCATAAGCATGGCAAACACTATCCGCAGCATCATTGACCATATATTAAGTTCTCTGAGATATGAGATCATATCCCCGAAACCCGAAATCAGATTGCTCATATTTACCTCCCGACAAACTCAAATCGCAATAAACGCGTTCAGCTTTTCCGGCAGCTCATCAAGTCCGTATATCACATAATCCGGCTTATCTCGGACAGGCGCGCTCTTCTTTTCCGGATCGAACCAGCAGGTCGTTATTCCCGCATTTTTCCCGCCCTTTATATCGGATGTGAGGCTGTCGCCTATAATAACGGCTCTGCCGTGCGAAAAGTCCGGTATATGTGCGATGCAGTATTCGAAAAAACGCATGTCCGGTTTGTCATAGCCTATATCTTCCGAGACGAAAAAGGCTTTGAAATACTTTTCAAGCCCCGCGCCGGCAATGCGCGGCGCCTGTATCCCAGAGCAGCCGTTGGAAACGATATACAAATCGTTTTTCTCATAGAGAAGCTCAAGCAGTTCCCGCGCCCCCGGCACAAATTCATGCTGCGCCCCGAGATATTTTTCGTACACGCTCTGGATTTTCTCACCCGTGCAGTCAATATCGTATCTCTCAAACAGCTCGTCAAAGCGGCCTTCAAGCACCTGCTTTCTGGAAAGCTCCCCACGCTCCAGCATTTCCCAATACTTTATGTTTATCTCATGATAAACCGACAGGATCTCCTCCGTGGGTTCTATGCCGAAATGCCTGAGCGCGCCGGACAGCGCCGCATGCTCGCCGCTGTTGAAATCAAGAATGGTATTGTCAAGGTCAAAAAGCAATATGGGCTTTCTCATATTGTCTCCTTCATTTTCTTCAATGCCTCAGCAGCAGTCTCCATATGCATACCGAGCGACGCCTTTACCAGCACACAGTCGCCCTTACGGATATACTCGGGAAGCTGCTCTATAAGCTCCTCCTTGGAGTTGAAATATACCGCTCTCTCCCCTGCCGTTTCGCACAGATATCTGCTCATCTCCCCGCAGGCAAGCACAAGCTCAACACCTTTGTTTTTTATATATTTGCCGACGGCCGCGTGCATTTCCGGAGAATTCTCCCCCAGCTCACGCATATCGGACAGGACGCATACATGTCTCCCGCTCATCTTCATAAGAGAATCAACGGCGCAGTCCATTGAATCTGGGTTTGCGTTATAGCAATCGTCGATAAGCGTGATAAAGCCCGTATCCGTGACCGCACCGCGCCTGCCGACGGTTTTATATGCCGCGATGCCGTTTCTTATCTCATCGCAGTCAAGCCCCATCGCAAAGCCGACGGCAGCGCCTTCTGCCGCCGCATAGACCATATGCTGTCCATATGCAGGAATCGAGGCGTCGATGCGTTTTTCCCCGTATTTAATGGTACACGACGTACTGCCGTCCGCAAGGATGCGTATATTCTCCGCACGCACGTCGCAGCTTTCGCCAAGTCCGAACGAGAGCACATTTTTGCGGCTCTTGAGCCGTATGAGCTTTTCATCATCCCCGTTTATCACAAGGGGCGCGTCTTCATCCATAAAATTCAGCATTTCGGTCTTCGCCTTGAAAACGCCGTCAAGATCATGCAGAAATTCAAGATGTGCATGACCTATATATGTAAACACTCCGAGCGTAGGACGCGCCATTGAAGCAAGCAGATTCATTTCGCCGAAACCGGAAATACCCATCTCGATGACCGCCGCCTCATGCCCGCGCTCTATCCTTGAAAGAGTCATAGGGACGCCTATCTGGTTGTTGTGATTTCCGGCCGTTTTGAGTACGTTCCAGCGCTGGGACAGCACCGCATACACCATTTCCTTCGCCGTCGTTTTTCCGACGCTTCCGGTGATACCTATGACGGGAATATCAATTTTTTCCCGACATGCCCTGCCGATTTTTTCTATCGCGCTCTGGACGTCATCGACCACAATAAGGCTTCCGCCGCGTTTTTCCGGCTCTCTTTCAACAAGGCAGCAGACCGCCCCGTTATTGAAGGCAGCCTCGATATAGTCATGCCCATCGACCCTGCCGCCTTTGAATGCGGCAAAAAGATCACCCTTTTTTACAAGTCTGCTGTCAATGACGATTTCCCCCACCGGGGCGGTTCCCTCCCCGACAAGACGCCCTCCCGTGATTTCTGCAATATTCGAAACGGAAAAGTACTTCATATCGCCACTCCCAGAAGCTGATTTTGTAAAAGGCATTGTAACACATTTAATAGCGTTTAGCAAAATTTATTTTAATTTCTTTGAAAAAAACAGGTGCAAGAAAAAGCGGCCTATGTTATAATATAAAAACAGTCTTTTATAAAGGAAAAATCATTATGAATTATGTTGTGGTGGACTTGGAATGGAATCAGGCCATGAGTTCCAAATCCTCCGTTTTCAATAAACTGCCCATTCACCTTCGCGGTGAGATAATAGAGATCGGCGCTGTCAGGCTTGATGAAAACATGCGCCCTGCCGAGGAATTTACGATCGACGTAAAGCCCGTTTATTTCAGACGTATGCATTATAAGGTCAAAAAAATAACCGGCTTTGACAAAGAGCGTCTTTCGCACGGTCTTTCTTTCCCGGAGGCGATGGAGCAGTTCCGCGCTTTCTGCGGCGACGGCGTCACGTTTCTGACATGGGGCTGCGACGACAGGGGCATAATGGAGCAGAACATAATTATCCACGATCTTGATTGGGATTGGATCGACAATTGGATAAATCTCCAGCCGATATATAATATGCAGACCGGCGGAGATAAAAATCAGAAATCTCTCGCAAGTGCGATGGAGCATTTCGGGATAGAACAGACAAGAGTCGCCCACGATGCACTCGGAGATGCATACAATACGGCGCTCGTCTGCACAATGCTCGATATGGAGGAAGGGCTGAGGCTTTACCCCGAGGCGGATAAAATTCTCGCCGCACGTATGCCCAATTATAAGCCGCCTGTTGAAAACCCTGCGGAGGAAGCGCTGCTGCATGAAAGCTTTGACGGATACGAGAGCAAGGCCGCCGCTTTCAACGACAAAAGACTCACCGATCTGCCATGCCCCGTATGCGGCTGCGAAACAAGCTGTCTCAAGTGGGTCAATCAGGGCGACCAGAGGTATATGAACATATACACATGTGAAGAGCACGGGCCGTTTCTTGTGAGAGGACGGTTCCGCAAGCAGCTTGACAACACATGGTCGGTAAACAAGCTTGTATACGACGCCACCGCCGAGACCATTGACTTTTACAAAGCAAAGGCGAACCAGGTTCGCCGCCGCGGGCGCGGGCATTCCGTCAGAAGAAACCGACCCGCAAAATAAAATGGGCCTTCCGCCCGTTTATACGAAGTCAAAAACCTGTGCATCGCCCTAAAGCGATGCACAGGTTTTTATTAAATTGAATTAAAAATGCTTTTCTTCTGGTCAATCGAGCGTGAGGGCATGCGTTCTGAGATAATTCACATATTCAAGAACGCCGTTTGAATTGAGCGTTTTACCGTTTGTGGAAAGATACGATACATGCACATAGCCGTAGCCCGTGTCGCAGGCATGACCCGCGTCCACATAGTAGCAGCCGTATTCCTGACAGAGATCCTTTATCCACTCGTTCGCAGTGAGGATCATTTCGGAAGTCAGCCCGTCAGAGCCGGTATAGTTTTCCGAAATGGAGCTTATCGAGCTGCATATCAGTATCGTATCGGGGCTTGCGGATTTTATATTGCTGAGCATCGACGAATAACCGGCCTTGAACGTGCTTTCATCAACGGAGCTAAGCCCGTCCTGCCCGACGCAGATAACAAGCACCGGCGGTTTTGCGATCAGAGCCGCGTCGGCTATCGTGATCTCCGACCCATCGGCGGGATAAATGATCGTCCCGTTCATAAGATCGCTTATTTTAAGCGTCCCTGTCTCGGTTCCCCAGACCTGATAGGTTTCCTTGCCGCCGCTGAGAACGCCGTAATCGCGGATGCCTATCACGGAGCTGTCGCAGAGGAAGGTAAGCTTATCAAGATACTGCATACCGGCGTCGGCAGTTTCCTCCAGATACATAAGAGGTCCTCCGCCGGTCTGTTCGGATGCCGCGCCGTCGGTAAGCTGTACCGCGGCGGATTCCCCTCCTGCGCCGCCGTTCAGATCGACCTCGGTGGAAAACGATTCGCCGCTGTAACGGTTCACGGAGGCTATGACAAAACCCACCGCAACGGCAAGCAGACATACAAATATTCCGACTGCCCAGATTAAATTTTTCAATGTGGAAAATTTGCCTGACATTTAATAACCTCCCGGAAGAAAACTGACGGATACTTCAATGGCGGGCCTGAAAGCCCGCCATGAATTTTTCAAGATATTGTTATCAGCCCTCTGCTTCCGCAAGAGCCTTGGCTTCCTCGATAACCTTCTGCTGCACGTTGCCGGGAGCCTCTTCGTAACGCACGAACTTGCAGGTAAAGGAGCCGGCGCCCTGAGTCATGGAACGCAGGTCGATAGTGTAGGTGGTCATCTCCGCCATGGGAACCACGGCCTCGATGGTGGTCATGCCGTCGTCTGCGGGCATGGAACCCATCATGGTGCCGCGGCGCTTGGAGTTGATGTCGCCGATGATAGCGCCCTGATACTCGTCGGGAATGGTGACGAACAGCTGTCCGATAGGCTCAAGAATGGTGGGCTTCGCCTTGGGGATACCGTCCTGATATGCAAGACGCGCCGCAGTCTGGAATGCCATATCGTTGGAGTCAACGGGATGGTAGGAGCCGTCGTACAAAGTTGCCTTCAGACCGACAAGAGGATAACCGGCGAGGACGCCCTTGACGACCGCGTTGCGCAGACCCTTTTCAACGGAGGGGAAGAAGTTCTTGGGAACGGAGCCGCCGAACACTTCTTCAGCAAAGATCATATCGTCCTGCTCGTCCTGGGGCTCAAAACGAATCCAAACGTCACCGAACTGACCGGAACCGCCGGACTGCTTCTTATGACGGCCGTGCGCTTCGACCTTACCCTTGATCTTCTCGCGGTAAGCAACGCGTGCGGGCTTAAGCTCAGTCTCCACATTATAAAGATTCTTGAGCTTGGAGCAGAGAACGCTGACCTGAATATCACCGGCGCCGGAAATAACCATCTGGTGGGTCTCGGCATTGTTGACGAGAGTAAAGGAAATATCTTCCTCACCGAGCTTTGCAAGACCGGCAGCGACCTTATCGTCCTGTCCCTTTGTCTTGGGCGCGATGCACATGGAGTAGCAGGGTTCGGGGATCTCGATTGCGGGCAGCTCAATGTCTTCCTTGGAATCGGTAACGGTATCGCCGGTCTTCCAATCCATCTTGCCTATCGCAACGATATCGCCGCAGCAGGCTTCGGTAACTTCAACGGACTTCTTGCCGGTCATGGTGTAGAGACGGCCAAGCTTATCGTTGGAGGAGGTGCGGACATTTCTCAGGGACATACCGGCAGTGATCTTTCCGGAGAGAACCTTGACAAAGCTGAATTTACCGAACTTATCGGAAACGGTCTTGAACACGAAGCCGAGCGTACCCTCGTTCTTATCCTCGGGGACGGGGCAGTAATCGCATATGCCCTGAAGCATCGCGGCAGTACCGACATTGGTCATTGCGTCGCTTGCGAACACGGGGATGACAGTACGCTCCTTGAGACCTGCCTTGAGACCCTCAATGATGTCGGCCTCGTCCAGCTCCATTGTTTCAAAGAACTTCTCCATAAGCTCTTCGGTGGCGCCTGCGGCGGCTTCCATAAGCTCTGCACGGAGCTCCTCCGCTTTTCCGGCGTCTGCGGCGGGGAGTTCGCCCTTGGTGAACTTTGCGCCGTTGGTCATGTACGCGACATTATGAACAAGGTCAATAACGCCGGCGCCGTCGGACGTGGGAATGGTGACGGGGCAGACAATGGAGCCGTACTTGCCCTTGATGGTTTCAAGAGCCTTGAAATAGTCGCCATGCTCCTCATTGCACTTGGAGACGGCAAACATAACGGGCAGACCCGCGTTCTTGAGATAATTCCATGAACGCTGTGCGCCGACGGGCAGAGACTCCGCGCAGTCCTTCGCGGACGCGACGATAACGCCTGCCTCAACGGCACGGATGGAGCAGAGAACGTCACCCACAAAGTCAAAGTAACCGGGGCAGTCAAGAACGTTGATCTTGCAGCCGCCGAAGTTTACGGGCGCGATCGCGGTGGATATGGTTATCTGACGGCTGATCTCTTCGGGATCATTGTCGCACACGGTATTCCCGTCTGCTACCTTACCCATACGGTCAATAGCGCCGGTGACATAAAGCATACTCTCGGCAAGGCTGGTTTTGCCGTTGTTGCCGTGTCCGAGCAAGGCGATGTTGCGGATGTTTTTGGTTTCCATTTATTGCTTCCTCTCTGTCAAATAATTATGCATATAGAAAAAATTTTGAAATAGAATTTTTCAGCATTTCCGATTTATTATACACTATCTCTTGCAGCATTTGCAACTACTATTTTTATAAATGGCTAAGAAATCTTTTCTATATATGCCGTACAGGCTGTCAAAAAACTATGTTTTAAAGCCGGATAGCAGAGCAGCGGTGGAGCTTGATGGGGCAAGGCGCGCCTCAAGTCGGACAACCCGCCGTAGGAAGCCTTGATATAACAAGGCTTCCGGTAACAGCATTTTGAACTCTTTCAAAATGCTGTTACCGGAAGCGCGGTCAAAAAAAGTCCTGTAAGGACTTTTTTGACAAGCTGAACGGCACCGCGCACAATGTGCGGTGCCGTAAAAAGCATATTTTTTAATGGTTTAATGGTATTATCCGTTGACGCTCTCAAACTCGCTGACGATCTCATCATCGGGCTTGCCGGTGCAGAGCGACACGACAACGATAACGACTGCGGAAATGACGAATGCGGGAAGCAGCTCGTAGATAGAGAACAAACCGCCAAGGGGCTTTACAAGGAATTTCCACACAAACACCATTGCAGCGCCCGTGATCATGCCCGCAATAGCACCGTACTTGTTGCAGCGCTTCCAGAACAGGCTCATAAGCATCACGGGACCGAAGGTCGCGCCGAAGCCGGCCCACGCGAAGGAAACGACGCGGAAGATAGAGCTGTTGGGGTCGGAGGCAAAGTAAACGCCGAACAAAGCGACTATGACGACTGTGATGCGGGCGATCAGCATGGACTTCTTATCGGAAAGCTTTACGTCGAACACATTGTTGATGAGGTTATGCGTAACGCCGGAGGCCGCACCCAGAAGCTGCGCATCCGCAGTGGACATGGTGGCCGCAAGGATACCGGCAATGATGATACCGGCAACGATCGCAGGGATAACGCCTGCCTGAGCAATAGCAGCGGAAACGTTGACTATCATATTTTCGGCGGCGGATTCGCTTTCAGGCATCGCTATAACACCGGCCTTTGCCATGCTGTAAGCTATAATACCGATTATAACGGCGACTGACAGGGAGATAACGACCCAGATAGAGCCGACGCGGCGGGAAATAGTAAGCTTTTCTTCGCTTTCAACAGCCATGAAGTGTATGAGAATGTGAGGCATACCGAAATAGCCCAGCCCCCATGCAAGCGTTGACACGATTGAAAGTAAGGAGTAGCTTCCGGCTTCTGCGGCGAAAATATCGGTAGAAGCGGTAAAGCTGAGATAGCCGGGTACAGCCTTTGCATTTTCGACCACCACATCCCAGCCGCCTGCTGAGTTGATGCCGAACATAAGGACTATTACAAGAGCTATCGTCATTACAATAGACTGGATAAGGCTGGTGACTGACGCCGCCATGAACCCGCCCGTTGCGCAGTATGCAACGATGACGGCGGCGGAAATGATCATGGAGGTCATGTAGTCAAAGCCGAAAAGGCTGTTGAAGAGCTTGCCGCAGGCGGAAAAGCCGGAAGCAGTATAGGGCACAAAGAAAACAATGATCGTCAGTGCGCCGATAGTCTCGATGAGCTTTGTATTGTCGCGGAAGCGTTTCGCAAGAAAATCAGGCACGGTGATCGCATGAGTGACCGCAGAGTAACGGCGCAGTCTCTTCGCAACGATAAGCCAGTTGAGGTATGTACCGATCGAAAGGCCTATCGCGGTCCAGCTCGCCTCAGCAACGCCGCAGAAGAACGCAAGGCCGGGAACGCCCATGAGCAGATAAGCGCTCATATCGGACGCTTCGGTGCTCATTGCGGTGACAATAGGGCCGAGCTTTCTGCCGCCGAGATAGAAATCCTCGGAGGTGTTGTTGTTCGAGTAACGGAAGCCGATAAAAAGCATACCGATAAGGTACACAACAACGGCTATAAGGATGTAAATTGATGTTGCTGCCATAATGATTTATCCTCTCTTCTAAAAACTGTGTGTGATTATACCCGAAAAAAAAATTACCGCAAGGGCTGATCGGCAGTTTTTCTCTTGAAAAAAAAGGTTTTACGTGTATAATATAAGCATCCCTAATTTATTTCATGTATGTATGAAATATTTTCATAAAGAGGTGAACACGTGATGAATATAGCAAAATGCCGTGCACTTGTCACCGCCGTCGAGGAAGGCAGTCTCACCGTAGCGGCGGAGAAACTGGGCTGTACACAGTCCGCCGTAAGTCACAGCATAGCGGGTCTGGAGGAGGAGCTTGGCTTCGCCCTTATCACGCGCAGCAGAGCGGGAGTCAGGCTCACGCCGGAGGGTGAAAGGCTAATGCCGGCGGTGAGAAACCTTCTGAACAGCGCCGAACAGCTCAATCAGACAGCCTCGTCGATCAGAGGGCTTGATTCCGGCACGGTGAGAGTCGGGGCTTTTACTTCAGTGGCAGTCCACTGGCTGCCGGCAATACTGAAAAAATTCCAGCATGACTATCCAAACGTTGAAATAAAGCTTTTCAACGGCGACTATAACGATGTTGACCGCTGGATAAAGGACGGCAGCGTTGACATCGGCTTTATAACAGTGCCCAGTGAGCTTGAGTGTGAGACCGTCGCTCTTATGGAGGACAGGCTTCTTGCGATAATCCCCGAGGACAGCCATTTTGCAAGCTATCCGAAATTCCCGCTTGTCGAGTGTGAGAGGGAGCCGTTCATAAGCCTGCTGCAAAGCTCCGACCACGACGCAAGGCGGGCGCTCGACGCGGCCGGCGTCAAGCCGAACGTCCGCTACTATACCAAGGACGACTATGCGGTAATCGCAATGGTGGAGCAGGGGCTTGGGATAAGCATAATGCCGGAGCTTCTGCTCAAGGGGCGGCATGACAGGCTTTTAAAGCTTCCGCTTGTTCCCGATTCGCGCAGAACCATCGGCATGGCGATCACCGCCTCGGAAAAGGCCGGTCCCGCGACGAGAAAATTCGCGGACTACGTAATCGGATATGTAAAGGATGAGGCATCGCATTAAATTGCTTGTCAAAGAAGCAAGCTTCTTTGACAAAAGGGGCTGTACTGCGCTCTGTGCCTCGGTTGTTCGCTGAAGGCGAACAATTCGACACTCGCTCCGTGAGAAGAGTTTTCTCCGACGTACACGCCGCCGGAGAAAACGATTAAAACTATTTTTTGCCTGCGGGCAAAAAACTCTGCGAGGCTTTTTGACAAGCTGTATTTTGTACCGTTATCCGAGATTTCCCGTTGCGTACATCACGGCGGTCAGCGCAACGACGGGAGCCGTCTCACAGCGGAGGATGCGCTCGCCCATTGAGCAGATATGCAGCCCCACGGCCTTTGCAAGATCTGCCTCGAACGGGGCAAAGCCGCCCTCGGGTCCCGTAATTATCGCGGCGGATTCGATGCCCCTGTTCGCGTCAAGCACCTTGTCCATGCTCTCCCGCTCACCGGTTTCGTACATAAACATCGCAAGCTCCTTATGAACGGCGGTGTCAAACACCTCTCCCAGATCGTCCGTCCAGCTCACCCTGGGGATTATCCCGCGTCCGGACTGCTTGGCGGCTTCCTCGGAAATGCGGTTCCAGCGTTCGAGCTTCCTGTCTTCCTTGTCCTTTCTGTTTTTGGCGACGCATCTGTCCGCCTCAAAAAAGACTATCTCATATGCGCCCGCCTCGACGCATTTCTGTATGATATAATCGGTCTTATCGCCTTTCGGCAGACCGCACATGACCGTGACCTTCACGTCCGGCTCCGCCGGGCATCTGACGACCTCGACGACCTCCGCTTCCGCCTGCTCCTTGTCCGCCTTCACAAGACGGCACTTATAGTCGGTGCCCTGACCGTCGCAGATTATCATGTCCTCGCCCGGACGCATACGCAAAACCTGAATATGCTGGGCGTCTCTGCCGCGCATGATCGCCATTCCGCCCATGATATTTGTCCCAGCCATGAAAAATCTCGGCATCTTCCCATCCTCCGGAATTGTTTTTTCTTATTATCGCATACTTTTTCACGCATTGCAAGCGGAAGCGATATGATAGATACGGGAGGTGGATACGCTTTGAGCAATGACGAGATCCGCGCCGCGCTGCTCAATTTCTCCGCCGTGTGGGCGAGGGTGTCCGGGCGTGCAAAGCTGCCCGGCGCGCTTATGCTCATGCCGAGGAAAACCGGCGCACGGCGTCTGTACCGGCGCTGACGCAGCTTGTCAAAAAAGTCCTTACAGGACTTTTTTGACAAGCTTTCCGCCGAGCAT
>UROG01000034.1 GCA_900549485.1 uncultured Eubacteriales bacterium | reverse complement strand
TCCACCCCAACATTTATTATAGAACCGTTTTTTTGACAAGCTGCTCTCCGCCCTTCGGGGCGGAATTTTTTAAACCTGTTGACAAGCGGCGCGGATTGTTGTATATTGACTGTACTAAACGCGTTAGTACAGTCGGCACAGGAGGTGCAAGCATGATCAACATCAATTTTCGTGATTCCCGCCCTATTTACGAGCAGGTCAGGGACGGGTTCCGTGATTTGATAATTTCCGGTGCGCTGCGCGGGGGAGATAAGCTTCCGTCGGTGAGGGAGCTGGCCACTTCTCTCACTATCAACCCCAATACCATACAGCGTGCATACCGTGAACTTGAAGCCGACGGATATATCGAATCCGTCTCGGGAAAGGGCAGCTTTGTAAGCCGCCACAACAACGCCATTGAGGGTCGTAAGATAGAGCTTCTGAAGCAGTTTTTCTCCCTTACGGCGGAGCTTAATGCCGTCGGCGTCGGGAATGACGAGTTAATTTCTCTTATACGAGGAGGAAAGACAGATGAAAATTGAGGTTAAGGGGCTTGTGAAAAGCTTTGACGGCTTTCGCGCCCTTGACGGACTTGATATAAACGTGCCGCAGGGCGCGGTATACGGGCTTGTAGGACCGAACGGCGCGGGCAAATCCACGCTTATCCGCCATCTCACCGGCATATACCGTCAGGACAGCGGCGAAGTGCTTGTTGACGGGGAGCCTATATATGAAAATCTTGAAAAGAAAAGCCGCATTGCCTACATTCCGGATGAGATATTTTATTTTACTCAGTCCTCTATCAGGGATATGATGCAGTTTTATGAATCAATTTACCCAACGTTCAGCCGCGAAAGGTTTGAAAAACTCGGAGAGGCGTTTGACATGGATCTGCGCCGGTCGATGCGCAAGCTCAGCAAGGGTATGCAGAAGCAGGCGGCCTTCCGCCTTGCACTGTCTCTGTGTCCGGACGTTGTTGTGCTTGACGAGCCGGTGGACGGACTTGATCCCGTAATGCGCCGTCAGGTCTGGAACATTCTGCTTGCCGACGTTGCGGAGCATAACACGACCGTGGTCGTCTCCTCCCACAATCTGCGCGAGCTTGAGGATGTGTGCAGCCACGTCGGGATCATGAACAAGGGCAGAATGTGCATCGAGCGTTCCCTGAGCGATTTGCAGGAGAGCATTGTGAAGCTCCAGCTTGCCCTGCCTGACGGGGCGGCGCTCCCCGACGGGCTTGACATTCTCCACGCCTCCGCGCTCGGCAGGGTGCAGCAGCTTATCCTGCGCGGAAGCGCGGAAGAGGTCACGGAAAAGATAAGCGTGTGCAGACCGCTATTTGTAGAAACCGTTCCGCTTTCACTCGAAGAAATATTTATCTACGAAATGGGAGGTGCAGGTCATGAGATCAAGGACGTCATTATATAATTGGGGTCTGGGCAAGAGCCTGCTCAAGCGCTGCTGGCCGCTGTGGGTCATGTGGTTTGCGGTACTTATACTGATAGTGCCGATGAATCTCGCCGGTGACATAAGCCGGTATATCAGATATGAAATGGCGGATATCACGTTTGAAACATCGCGCTGTCTTCTGGAATATGCGGTCGTGGTCATGTGGTTTGCGGTCATTGCCGCCCCCGCCGCCGCGCTGCTGATGTTCTCGTTCCTCTACACCTCAAGAAGCTGCGGAATGATCGCGTCCCTGCCTGTCAAAAGGGAGAGCGTGTTTGTCACAAGCTTTCTCACGGGACTTGTGCCGATGCTGCTTGCTGAGGTGCTGACAGCCGCTGTCACATGGCTTGTCTGCGGCGGCACAGGCTACCTTGATACGGTTTACATCCGGAAATGGCTGTGGATTGCCGCTTCAAGCACCGCCGCGTTTTACGGCATAGCCGTTTTCTGTGCAATGCTCACGGGGAACATTGTCATAATGCCGCTTGCGTATATCGGGCTTAACGTTTTGCCGTATCTTATTTACGCCTGCGCAGGCTCCACCCTTCAGGCTCTGCTTTACGGCTATAATTACCGCGACAGCAAGCTTTTCACCGCGCTTTCACCCTTTCTCGGACTTAACACGATCGAGGTTGAGGCCGGACGTATGTACTCAGGCGGCACGTATACTTCCGGCAGTGAAGTAACGGTCAGCAACTGTGAGCTGCTTGGATACTACTGCATTGCCGGACTGCTGCTTTCCGTTATCGCGCTGCTGATGTTCAGAAACCGCAGAATGGAGTCGGCCGGAGACACCGTGGCGATCGGCGCGCTCAAGCCCATTTTCAAATACTGCGCGGCTGTCGGCTCTGCCTGTGCCTTTGCCCCGATCGTAAACGCGATGCTTTTCAACAACGCCTCCGGCGGTTCGGTCAGCGGTGTGATTACCGTTATTTCCCTTGCCGTCGGCGCGTTCATCGGCTACTTTGCCGCACAGATGATCATTGATAAAAGCGTCAAGGTGTTCGGCGGGCATTGGAAGGATTTCATCGTCCTTGCCGTTATCGTTCTCGCCCTCGGCGCTTGCTGCGAAAGTGATCTGTTCCGCTTTGAAAGATACGTTCCCGACGCCGGAGAGGTGGATGCGGTATATGTGGAATACGGCGGAGAATCGGTATTCAGAGAGCCGGAGAGCATCGAAAAGCTTCTTGAGATGCACCGCGGCATAATCGCCGGCAAAGCCGTTAACGAGCAGCCCTCTGCCGATTATGACGCGCTGGGGCTTACTTACCGCCTCAAAAGCGGCAAAACCGTCTCCAGAATGTACAGTATACGCCGCACAGTAGACGGCACAGAAGAGATCAACCCCACTCTCTGTGAGCTTGCGGAGGTGATAAACGCCCCTGAGGCAATAGCAAGCCGCAAAAAGCTTCCCGAAGGCTGCACCTTTGACGATCTCAGCTACTGCACGATACGCGGCTATTATATGACGCCCGACGGCGAGCAGCAGTCACAGCATGTCGAGCTTTCGGACAAATGGGCGGCCGACTTCTATAATAACTGCATTCTCCCCGACGCCGACGACGGGCATATGCTCAGAATATGGCCGGTGATGGGCGAGGAATATGAATCCGTCCGCTCAACGCTGTATGTTGACTATTATTTTGAAAGAAGCGACGGAGCTCCCGAATGGAAGGGATTTGTTATCTATACCGATGCCGAACGCTGCTGCAAATGGATAGAGGAACACACCGACCTTGTTATCCAGAGCGTCGGCGCAGCCGAAAGCGAAGAGGGTTGCGCCGTTCCCACAGTCTCCTCCGCGAAATAAAATACGAACTAAAAAAATGTGCTGCAAAACGGAAATTTTGCAGCACATTTTTCATGCTTTTTGTTCTTTTTTTCGCAGAATGGCGTCAAACTTCATCAGGAAGCAGGCCGTCGTGATGACCGCCGCAAGGATGACGCTGACAGGCTCCGCCAGAAACACGGCAAAGACCATCAGCAGCGAAAAGCAGTTCCCCATTATTTTTTCCGCCGTTGCAACGTCCTTTTCGCCCATGGAAATGGCCGCTCTCGGCGCGCCGCCCGCGCCCGCAAGCATTGCGAACGCCATTATAAGCATCAGTATCGGCGTAAAAAGCCCGACGCCGGTCAGTGCGGCCGCGCCGACATCAGCCATATGCCCTATATAGATACGGTCAACGATATTGTAAAGGAGGTTGACGATCTGAGCTACGACGGCCGGTATCGCCAGCTTTGCCAGCAGCTTAGGGATGCTGCCGGATTCCATATTCTGTGCCTGTTGATTTTTCACTTTTATATCATGACAAGACGCTTCAATGCGCCGCTCCGTTCTCAATACCCTCTTCCGGAGCCGATCTGAGCGGCGGCAATGATGGTGCAGTCGATACCGAGAAGAATAAGATAAAAGCTGATGATATACTCAATGGAAATGAACGACAGCCACGGATTTACAAGCATCATCACGCCCAGAACAAGCCCGATAATGTTCATCACAAGCGTAAAATAATAGGTGAACGCACCGGAAATGAAGCAGATTGTGTTAAGGCTCATCAGGCGAGAAATGCAGTGCGCGATGAACCATATCGGGAACAGCACCGTCATGACAAGCTCGCCCGCGGTAGGATATACAAGCAGCATAAGCCCCGCCATAACGCTCAGCGTACCGGAGATCAGGGAAATCACCGGGCAGAAGCCCGTATAGCGCTCCACCCGAACGTAGAGCAGAATATCCGCAACGCCCATGATAACGGCCATAACGCCGTATACCATAACAAAGCCCGCAAGTGCGCTGCCGGGTCGGATAAGCGTATAGCCGCCGAGAAGGATAAGCAGGATGCCCTCGACCAGCTCTATCCAGCCGAATGTTGAACGGTTTCTCATTTCGCCGCCTCCTTGCCGTTAAGGATCGCCATAAATTCATCGCCGGTGATAGTCTCTTTTTCATAGAGGTACTTTGCCAGCTCGTCAAGCTTTTCGCGGTTATCGCGCAGAAGCTTTATCGCCTTCTCATGCTGCGCTTTGATAAGCTCAACGGTTTTCAGGTCTATCTCACGCTGTGTCTGCGCGGAGCAGGCAAGGGATGCATCGCCGCCGAGATACTGGTTGTTGACCGTCTCAAGCGCTACCATATCAAAATCGTCGCTCATGCCGTAGCGGGTGATCATGCCGCGGGCAAGCTTTGTCGCCTGCTCGATATCGTTGGAAGCGCCCGTTGTAACTTCTCCGAAAACTACCTCTTCCGCCGCACGGCCGCCGGTAAAGGTGGCGATCTTGTTTTCAAGCTCCTGCTTGCTCATAAGATATTTGTCGCCGGTGTCCACCTGCATCGTGTATCCAAGCGCACCGGAGGTTCTCGGGATGATGGTGATCTTCTGAACGGGCGCGGAATGGCTTTGCAGCGCCGCCACAAGCGCATGGCCGATCTCATGATATGCCACAATGTGCTTTTCCTGATCGGAAAGAACAGCGCTCTTCTTCTGATAACCGGCGATAACGACCTCGATACTCTCCTCAAGGTCGGCCTCATTGACGATAGTCCTGCCGTTCCTGACGGCGCGCAGCGCCGCCTCGTTTATGATATTGGCAAGCTCCGCGCCGGATGCGCCCGCCGCCATACGGGCGATAGTATGGAAATTCACATCCTCCGCGGTCTTGATTTTCTTTGCGTGTACCTTCAGAATCGCCTCGCGGCCCGCAAGGTCCGGCAGTTCCACGGGAACGCGGCGGTCAAAGCGGCCGGGACGCGTCAGCGCGAGGTCAAGAGATTCGGGTCGGTTGGTCGCGGCAAGAATAATGACGCCGGTGTTATCTTCAAAGCCGTCCATCTCGGTAAGCAGCTGATTAAGGGTCTGCTCACGCTCGTCGTTGCCGCCGCTTACGCCGCTGTTGCGCTTCTGACCTATTGCGTCGATCTCATCAATGAACACGATGCAAGGCGCCTTTTCCTTTGCCTGCTTGAACAGGTCGCGCACCTTTGAAGCGCCCATGCCCACAAACATCTCCACGAACTCCGAACCGGAGATCGAGAAGAACGGGACGTTTGCCTCGCCCGCGACGGCCTTTGCAAGCATTGTTTTACCTGTTCCCGGAGGGCCTACAAGCAGCACGCCCTTAGGCATGGACGCGCCAGCGTCCGCGTATTTTGCGGGATTGTGGAGATAGTCCACTATCTCGGACAGGCTCTCCTTCGCTTCATCCTCACCCGCGACGTCGCTGAAGCTGATGCCTTTTGTTGACTGCACATAAACTCTCGCGTTGGATTTTCCGACAGAGCCGAATATCAGCGAATCCTTGCCGCCCGCCTGCTCCATAAGCTTCTTGCTCATATACTGCCCGATGCCGATGAAGATCAGCAGAGGGAGGATACCGGTGACAAGGAAGTTGAGCAGAGGTGAATCCTGCTGCACCCGCTTTGTAAAGGATGCACCGGAATCATACAGTCTCTGCGTCAGGGTCGGGTCTTCCATAACGCCGGTGGTGTATATCTTTGTGTTGTCCTTATCGGTGAATATGATCTCCGAATCGTCTATCTGAACCTTGCCGATTTTTTTGTCGTTGATCATGGTCATAAATGTGCCGTAATCGACATCTTCAATCTGCTCCTTCGCCAGCATCGGCGCAAAAATCAGGTTGAAAAGCAGAATGACCGAAATAATGATCAGGTAATAATACAGCAGCGGTTTTTTGGGGGATTTGACTTCTTTCATTGTGTTCTCCTTTCCGTAGCTTCAAACGCCGCCTTTGCCCTTCCGTGCAAAAGCGGCCATGCCGCCCGCCCGGTACATTCCGGCAGACAGCATACCGCAGAAAACATTTTACATTATATATTATAAAAAGTACAGCCTTAAAAGTCAATCAAGGCTGCGGGGGGATGTATGGACAAACTGTAAAAAAACGGTGAAGAACTAAAAAGAAGCCATAGAAGGCTTCAAGAGACTGTCAAAAAACTATGATTTAAAGCCAGATAATAGAGCAGCGGGGGAGCTTGAGGGGGAAAGGCCCGTAAACCGCCGTCGAAAGCGCGGTCAAAAAAGTCCTTGCAGGACTTTTTTGACAAGCTGGGCTTCAGATTTGCTATGGCTTTCAAAACGTCTTATTTCACGCTTCCGTCCGCGTTGAAAAGGGGCAGGGGCGCAAGGCAGATAATATCGCTTCTGTTCGCTGCATCGCCCTCGGCAAGGGGCGCCATGCGTCCCGCGACAATGCCACCGCAGCTCAGGACAAGCTCCTCAAGTGCGCGGATGGATTCACCGGTGGAAATAACGTCGTCAACAAGCAGCATGCGCTTGCCCTTGATAAGCGCCGCATCGGCGGAGTCAAGTATAAGCTTCTGCTCGCCCTCGGTGGTGATGGACTTGACAGTGACCTCGTGGATGCCGGTCATATATGCCTTTGCCTTTTTGCGCGCCACGAAATATTTATCCGCGCCGCTCTGACGCGCCATTTCGTAAAGCAGGGGGATCGCCTTTGCCTCCGGGGCAATGATATAGTCGTACTCGGGCGCTCTCTTGAGCAGCTCCGCCGCACAGTGGACCGTCAGCTCAACATCGCCGAACATGACGAACGCGCCGATGTACAGATCGTCAGTGAGCCTGCATAAGGGCAGATCGCGTTTTAAGCCGGCAATGTCCATCTCATAAGTCATTTTTTGTTTTCCTCCTGAAAGAAAAATAACATCAAAAATTTTTCGTTCCTATTTTACAATATATCGTGAAAAAATCAAGTAAAAAATGCGATATCATCAGGCGCGGCGCAAACAAAGAACCCCCCGGGGGTCACCCGAGAGGTCCTTCGTTAAATTGGGAGAAAAGAGAGGTTAGGAGTAGATAGGTATCAAATTAATTGCTGCCGTAGATGAAGCCGAAGTTGTTGCCGAAAAATTCGGGCATCTGGCTTGCGGAAGAATCGTCTCCGCTGCCGCCGGATGCGGCCTGCTGGGTCTGGGCTTCAGGCAGCGCCTCGTCAAAGGTGAGCGATACGGTCATTTCCTCACCGGCGCGGTACAGAGTTATCTGCACGGTATCACCCGCAGAATAGCGCTTTACGGCGGATTTGAGATCGTTATAGCTTTCGACCGTTGTATCGTCAACCTTGGTTATAATATCGCCCGCCTGTATTCCGGCTTTTTCCGCGGCTCCGCCTGCGTTGACCTCAGCGACCATTGCGCCCATCGGCCAGCCGTAATACTGTGCGTACATAGAAGTATAATCGCTTCTGATGGACAGGGACATAAACGCCTTGCCTGTCACGTAACCCTTTGTAATAAGGTCATTCGCAATGGAAGCGGCGTCGCTGATAGGTATTGCAAAGCCGAGACCTTCAATGCCGCTGCTCGCGTATTTTGCCGTTACAACGCCGACTACCTGACCCTGATCGTTATATACGGGGCCGCCGGAGTTGCCGGAGTTGACCGCCGCGTCAAGCTGGAACATATTTATCGCATCCGCGCCTGAGCTTTCGCCGATCTGCCTGTCCTTGGCGCTGACATGGCCGGTGGACATGGAGAATTCAAGCTCACCGAGAGGATTGCCGACCGCGTACACAGTATCGCCGACACTGAGACTGTCGCTGTCGCCGATGGTGACGGGGGTAAGATTCTCGGCCTCGACCTTAAGAACGGCTATGTCGTTATCGGACTCAAAGCCGACTATCGACGCAGGATAGCTTGTGCCGTCATAGGTCATAACCTTGATCTCCGCGCCGCTCTTGTAAGCGTCCTCAATAACGTGGTAATTTGTGAGGATATATCCGTCAGCGGTGAGGATAAAGCCGGAGCCGCTGACTGCGGCAGAGCTGTTCATGCCGAAGAAATTCTGATATGTTATTTCAGAGGTGATGCCGACGACCTGAGTGCAGGCCAGCTCATATATATCTGAGGCGGGAAGAGCGCCGTAGCCGGATGCTGACGTGCCGGAGGAAGCGGCGGAGGTGTTCGGAGCCGTTGTGAAAACGGATTTATTTTCGTTTATCTCATTCATAGCCGCTTCGAGCATATCCAGACGCCCGTTCACGCTGTTGCTCACGAGCGCCGCACCGCCAAGACCGCCGAGCAGCGCGCATACCAGGCATACCGCTATGATCGCCGCCCAATTGCCGCCGCTCTTCTTCGGCTTTTCGGGACGCGGCTCTTTCGCTTTTGCCTCGGGCGGGGTGTAATATCTGGGCGGAACGGTGCTTTCCGACTCCGGAACGTAATGCGCGTCGGAGTAGCTTTTTTCATTATAAGCGCCGCTGCAATGGTATTCGCCGTCCGTGCGGGACGCGCCGCCGTTAAAATCCGGTGCGGAGGCGTCCGCAGGGGTGTCGGTTTTATTTATATTAATGTTGTTATTTTCGTATTCGTTCATGCATCATGCTTCTTTCCATGTTCGGGAGGATTGCCCTTCCTTACTGCTGTGAGCATAATATAACAGCAAATTATGACAATGTAATGAACAAACTCGCAACAGTTTTTAAAAACCGAAGAAAAATTTGTAAACGGCTTTTGTGTTTGCGGCGGCTCACGCTTCATATATTTTATCACGAACGCTTGTCTCGGTCTGTCAGGGCCATTATCAACGATCCGAGGTGTGACGAACAATGTTTTCTTATATTCTTGCGGGTTTATATGCCGTTCCGCTGCTGTTCTGCATTTTTCAGGGAAATGCCGGAGCAGTTTCCTCGCTGATGAGCGGGGCGGACGACGCCGTGCGCTTCTGTATTTCCGCCGCCGGCGGACTATGCTTCTGGTGCGCCGTGACAGAGCTTTTCGAGCAGTGCGGCGCGGCGGAAACGCTGTCGCGGCTGCTGCACCCTATAATACGGCTGCTTTTTCCAAACGCCGCCGCGCATAAGGAGGCAAGCGCCGCAATCTCGGAAAATATCAGCGCAAATCTCATGGGACTCGGCAACGCGGCGACTCCCGCCGGAATAAGAGCCGCGAAAGCGATCGTCTCCCTCGGCGGCGGTCGGGAGATTTCGGACGAGCTTTGCATGCTTGTCGTTCTCAACACCGCCTCCATTCAGCTTATACCCACGAGCGCCGCCGCACTGCGCGCCGCGGCAGGCTCCAAAACGCCGTTTGACATTCTCCCCGCCGTCTGGGCGGTATCCGCGCTGTCGCTGCTTGCCGGTCTCTCCGCCGCCTCCGTACTTAAACGCCTGTGGAAATGAGCGCGGCTTTTGCTTTTGTTCCGGCGGTCATATTGGTTCTGGCGTGCATCCTCGCTATGCGCAGAGGCGTCGATATCTACTCGGCGATGATAATGGGCGCGGGAAAAGGGCTGCACACCCTTTCCGCCATTCTGCCTGCAATGCTGTGTCTTTTCCCCGCCGTCGCGTTCATGCGTGCGTCCGGCACCGCCGACGCGCTCGGCAGGCTCGTCTCCCCACTGCTGAGCGCGATAGGGGTTCCGGAGGAAGCGGCGCTCATGCTGCTTATACGTCCGCTTTCCGGCAGTGCGGCAATACATTGCCCACCTTATGGAATGTGATATGTCGCTGCACGGCGTGCGCAAGACCAAGTACCGTTTCACGCTGGACGACCGCCGCTTTGAGATAGACATCTATCCGTTCTCCGACGATCGCGCAATAATGTTCGTATATTTCAACGGAGAGGATGTAGGCGCACTGCCGCCCGAAATAGAAGTCATTAAGGACGTAACGGGCGATCTCCAGTACAAAAACCGCAGTCTCGCCAAATCGCAGATGCTTTAATGCACGCGGTTTCAATTATAATCAAGCACAACAAAAAAGACGCCTGTTTGGCGTCTTTTTTGTTGTGCTTTGATTTGCTCCGGCTATCAGTTCTCCGTCTCGCCGCAGCCGCTCTCTATGAACTCCGCAAGGGTTCTGACGGCTTCTTTTTCGTCCTCTCCCTCGGCGCATATCTCTATGCTTTTCCCGCAGACAATGCCCGCAGAAAGCAGCGCAACGACCGATTTTGCGTTAACCGTCTTTTCACCGGCAAGCAGGCTTATGTCGCTCTTAAAGAGCTTTGCCGTCTTGACGAATGTCGAAGCGGGACGCGCGTGAAGTCCGGATTTATTTATAACGGTAACTTGTCTTTTTTCCATCTGATCCTCCATGCATTCAACAGCGTCCGGCAATGCGTCCGCTCTGTCTGAAGCTTCTATTTTCTATACTTTTCCGGCTGCATTCCGTTCAATATATTCTTTACCTGCGCAGCCGTCTCCGCTTTCAGCAAAAGTTCCGCTTTCGCCGAACACTCTTCATAGGAAAGCTCGGAGATGAGCCTGCGCACGCGTGTGATCTTCGGCACGGAAACGGAAAACTCATCCAGCCCCATCCCAAGCAAAGCCGGAACAAACGCCAGATCTCCTGCCGCCTCGCCGCACATACAGCAGGGAATGCCACCCTCGTGCGCGGAGCGGATGACCCACGCGATAAGTCTTATAACGCCGGGATTATAGTGCGTATAAAGCTTCTGTACGCGTTCGTTTCCGCGGTCAACGGCCGTAGTATACTGCGTGAGATCGTTTGTCCCTATCGAGAAGAAATCCGCCTCTTTCGCAAACACATCCGCCATTACCGCGGCGGCGGGGATCTCTATCATCAGCCCCACCTTTACGTTATCCGCCACGGCTTCGCCCTCATCGGCAAGCTGCCTGCGGGCTTCCTGCACGGCGGCTTTCGCCTCGCGAAATTCTTCAAGAGAGGAAACCATCGGAAACATTATATGAAGCTCTCCCTTAACGGACGCTTTGAGCAGTGCGCGCAGCTGCGTCATAAACAGCTCTCTGCGGTCAAGGCAGATCCTTATGGCACGGTAGCCCATAAACGGATTCTGCTCCGGCGGGAGATCAAGATATTTCAGTTCCTTATCACCGCCCGCGTCAAGCGTGCGTATGGTAACGTGCCGCCCTTTCAAAACTTCCAGCGCTTCTCCGTACGCGGCGCACTGCCTTGCCTCATCCGGCAGACCGTTTGACTCCATGTACAGAAACTCACTGCGGAGAAGCCCTACGCCGTCACAGCCGGCCGCAAGCGCCTCGGCACAAGCGGAGACGCTTGCGGCATTCGCGCTGACCGTGCGCGCATGGCCGTCCGCCGTAAGCGTCGGTCTGCTTCTATACATTTCAAGCGCTTTGCCGTCCTGCTCGCTTAAAGCTTTCTTCTCGTTAAACTTACTCATTGCGGCTTCATCCGGTTGCAGGACGACCTCGCCGGTTTCCCCGTCGATCGCCGCGCCGTCCCCGTCCTTGACCGCCGACAGCACACCGGCACAGCCCACGACCGCCGGCAGCGACATTGCGTTTGCAAGGATGGCGGTGTGCGATGTGCAGCCGCCTATCTCGGTAACTATGCCCTTGATATGCGCCGCGTCCATATTCACGGTGTCCGCCGGTGCAAGGTCATGAGCAAATAGTATCACGTCCCGCTCAACGGAGGATATGTCTTTTGCCTTTATTCCGAGGATTTCCCTTACCAGCCTGTCGCCAAGCTCCCTGAAATCCGCCGCGCGCTCACGCAGCGTTTCATCTTCCAGAGAGCTCATCATTCCGGCAAGCATTTCAAAATGCTCATGCACCGCCTTTGCCGCGCCGCTTCCGGACGCTATAAGCTCACAGACCGGCTCAATGACGGAATCATCGTCATCAAGAAATTCAAGATAGGCTTCAAATATTTCCGCCGTTTTCCCGTCCGTCCGCGTTTTTGCCTTGTCGATCATGCCGGAATAGAAGCTTCTTGCGGAAGCCACCGCCGCCTTGAATCGCTCAAGCTCTTCTTCGACCGCCTCGCAGGATTCCGGAATGACCGGCAGCTCTTTATCATAAATGAACGCCTCCGCCGCGGCAACGCCGGAAGATGCGCCCACGCCGCGGAATACTCTGTTTACCATATTACTCAAACAGGCGCGCTATCTCGTAATCGGGCAGATCCGAAAGCTCTCCTACGCTCTTGGCGATGTTTATTATGCGCGCGATACGCTCGGACGAATCCATGCGGTTGAACGCAGTAGCCAGATCCGGTCCGACGGAGAGAGGCCCGTGGTTGCCAAGCAGGACGATGTTATGGTTCTTGAGGAACGGCCCCATCTTTGCGTATATCTCATCCGTGCCGGGCTTGCCGTAGGGAACAACGGGTATCATATCGCCCGCCAGCATCATAAACTCAGCATAGGCGCGGCACACAACGGGCTTGTTGCAGATGGCGTATGCGGTGAGATACGGAGAATGGCAGTGGATAACGGCGTTTACATCGGGCCGCATAAGATAGGAATGAGTATGCATGGGCAGCTCGGAAGAGGGCTTGAAACGTCCGGCGATCTGCTTTCCGTCCTCATCGAGAACCGCGATCATATCCGGCGTCAGCTCTATCTTTCTTTTGCCGGAGGGCGTTATATAGAGCAGTCCGGTTTCTCTGTCCTTGATGGAAAGGTTGCCCTCAAATGCGTTTACCATGCCTTTTTGATCCATCTGGATGCCGATTCTGATTATTTCGTCAATAATTTCTCTTTTGATTTCTTTTTCCATTTTTTACTCCTGTCTGCTGTAAAACATTTTTTATTTTTCACCTAAGCCGGCGCTGTAATTTTCCGGCTTTGCGTAAATGACCGCTATATTCGGGGGTATATTAGTTCAGCGTATTCAGATAAGCGATAAGCTCGTCAAAATTCCTGATTTTCAGGACTCTGTTCACGCTTTCCTCGCTGTCGGAGAGATTCACTATCATCTCATAGAAGTCCCGCAGAAACTGCTGTTCCCCCGCCTTGACCGCCATCATAAACACTATCTGCGCCTTGCTGCCGCTCCACTCGACAGGGCGCGCAAGCGTGGCAACGGATATGGTCGTTCTGTTTGAGTAAAAGCTTTTCGGGTGCGGCAGGGCAATGCCGTTTTTCAGCACGGTCGTTGAAAAGCTTTCGCGCTGAATGGTCGATTCCTTAAAGTTTTCCTGCGCAATGCCCGCCCGCGCAAGGTCGTCCGCCATGATGTTGATCGCATCGGCAGGGCTTTTCACGTCAAGTTCCGGATAGAAAAACTTTTCGTCAAAGAAGTCCGTAAAGCAGTGACTGGAGACGACATTATACTCCGCCACGTCTATGACCCTGCCAAGCTGCTTTGCGTCCCTTGCGTCCGGAATGAGGTTTATATAGGCTATCGGCGTATTGCCGCAGTTTATCATGGCGGTTTTCGTTGTGGAAATTATAATATCCGGCTGCTCTTCCATGATCGAAGCGCTGTCAAAGACCGAATACGGTCCGCAGAGGAAAAGCCGGTTGCCGAAGAGCGAGAGTATCTTCGCCATAAGGAATTTGGAAGTTGACAGACTTGCATGGCACACCAGCACGGCTTTCAGCTTATGCGTTCCGTTCTGCATCTTCAGCCGCTCGACCGCCGCGCCGAGATGTACGGCAATATAAGCCGTTTCGCTCTCGTCAAGCGCGATTCCGAGCTTCTGCAAAAAATAATCGCGGAACGTGATGGCAAGTTCGAAAACAAACGGGTACTTGCTGCGCACATCTTCCAATATCGGATTTGCATAATGCTGACCGTTGCCGCGCTTGTTGACGGTGGACTGCAAATGATAGGCAAGGTTTATGAGCAGTTCCCTGTCAGTGGTAAGATCCATGCAGTATATGCCGCGTATCTCCGCAAGTATCTCCGCTACGGCGTTGAGATACTTCGCGTCAATATTCTCCTCCGCGCTCTTATGCGAATTGTCGCCGATGCTGAAAAAGCGCCGGAAATAAATACAGTAAGCCAGCGCTTCATATTCATACCGATTCGCCTCAACGCCGAAACGCTCTTTCATGCGCATAAAAATTTCCTGCGCGGCGGAATATTCGGCGGAGCAGTCCTCCCTTTCGCTTTCGGAGAGGCATTTGCTGTCGAGGGCAAGCCCTTTTTCTATCCTTTTGATCGCAATAAGGCTGTGTACGGCTATGGTGAGCCGCCCCGTGTCGGAAACGGCTATATTATGGCGGCGCAAAACGTCGTTTATCGCCTCTATCGTACCGTGCAGCTCATCATACGGGAAGTATGCCGAGTAGCCCATAAGGTCGTACGACATAGGGTTGTGGAAGCGGTTGTCCATGTGATAGCTTATCATAACGCGCTTGCTGCGCTCGTTTCCGTCAATGAGCAGAGTGTTTTTTCTCCTCACAAGGACAAGATTGCTTTTGCTTTCGCTAAGTTCTTTTTTAACGTTTTTAAGCTCGTTTTCAAGTGCGGTACGGCTCATAAAAAGCCTGTCGCACAGCTCGTCAATATCCTCCGGCGCCGACAGATCGAGCAGTTCAAGCATAAGGTCGCGGCGGAATCCGGCATCGGCACACACGCCGCCGCGAGAGAGTATCCGCCTGAGCGCCGGTTTGTCCGCCGCCGCTATGCGATACCCTTTGCCTCTTTCCGCTATCAGCTCTATGTCCTCCCCATTCAGCAGACCGCTAAGCTCCGCAAGCCTGCTGCGGACCGTTCTGTCGCTTACCTGCATTTTTTGAGCAAGCTGTGTGGAGGTAAGCCAGTCATCGGCCTCCAAAAGATTCAATAATATCAAATCATTCTTTCGGTCTATTCTTTCCACCTCATAACGCTCCTAACAAAGCTTCCGCCGTTTATGCCGGCATTATTATATACACATCCTCCGAAGTCTGTAAACCCGTTATATACCAATATGCCGGATGACTCCGGCATATTGGTTGCGGGTTATATGCTGTAAATTACTTTGCGGCAAAGGCTGCTTTGTCCGCAAGACCCTCTTTCTTGAAGCCCTTGACAGTGTAGATAAAGCCGATAATGTAGATAACGGCGATGATGAGCGGGACAAAGTTGCCCTGCAGGAAAGTGAAGAGCTGCGAGAAAGCGTAAACGAATATCGGGCAGTCCATACCGGCGCTGGCGATCAGAGTTCCCTCGGAGATGATGCCGTTTTCTATGCCGAGTGCGGAGATGGTGGGAGCAAGGGTGGTTGCGACCCACAGATACGCGGGAGTGAAAGCGATGTAGAGGATGAACATTCTGAGAATGTTTCCGTTGGTGACCATGTATACGCACAGACCGAGAGTGAGGTTGTCAAGCGCTGCAAAGGGCAGGATCTGGTTCCAAGGCAGGAGGAATGCAAGCAGCAGGGTGACGGGCATACACATCATAACGACTATCCAGATAGCGTCTTCGCCGAGCAGCATGGGGTTGTCCAGGCCGATGTAAACTTCCTGATCGGATTTGAGGACTTTCTTCATGCGTGAGGTGGCGGTGTCGGCAATGGGATTGAGCGCCATCATGAATATACGGACGACTATCGGCAGCAGATAGAGCGCAGTAGCGGCAATGATACCGAGCTGAACGGACTCTATGACTTTCTTTCCGGCGATCAGCCCGAACATTGTGCCGAGGATAAAGCCGAGGATATGGCGCTCAAAGAGCAGACCGAACTTTTTGCGCAGGGTGTTGAGGTTGAGGTCTTTGTTGAGGAAGGGAATCTTGCGCAGGAGCATATCAACGGGGTATATCAGGGAGCAGAGAAGCATATGGCGGTGGGGGCAGCTGACATTCTCTATGCCGGTGATGCGCTGTACGCGCGGCTGCATTGCATCGCCAAGGATGAGTTCCATAACGATCATAACGATCGCCATGAGTATGCCGAGGTAGAGCTTGCCGGTAGCGGCAACGGTCAGATAGCCGATAAAGGCTTTGCCCCAGACATTCCACATATCTATATTGAGAGTCTTTGTTTTCTTGAGTGCAAGCATAAGGAGGTTTACGCCTATCTGGATCGGGAACATCAGAAACGCGTACTTCCATGTCCATGTTATGGAGGACAGAGGCGCCCAGCCGCCGTCAACTATCGGGAAAGATCTGCCGACCGTCTCCGCCATTGACTTACCCACAGGGCAGATCATGTCGGACATATATCCGGTCACAAGACCGACCGCCTTGAACGCGACCGCAAGCAACAGACCGGAGGAGAACGCTTCTTTCCACTTCATTCCGAATGCCTTGCCGACTATCATCATAATAAGCGGCAGAACAATCGTTGAGCCAAGATCATTTACTATAAAGCCGAATACTTTTGACAATATTTCCATCTTGTCTTACCTCTCGTTTTTCTATTGTTTTTTAATTTCACATCTGCACCGGCAGGTATCTTACTGCTGCAAAACATCTATTATTTTTTGCAGTTCTTTCTCCATGCCGACGCCCGTCAGGAACGCAACGCCGTTGCACATAGGCACGCCGTAATCCTTATTGGGCTTTATGACGCACACGTACATACACGCGCCTCTCAGCGCCTGTTCGAGTCCGGTGATCTCCGTTGCCTCTACATTTGCCTCCAGACCGCGCTCTTCAAGCAGTTTTTTGATCTTGCACGCTATCGTTGCGGAAGTGGCAACGCCGGCGTTGCATGCCACTACTATTCTTTTCATTCTGTCTCTCCTTTCTTTACGTATTTATTTTCAGAACACCAAAGTGTTGGTCAACAAGGGTTTCAACGCCTTATAAAAGCGTCTCCGCCCTTGTCAACCGGCGCAATAGTATTCATAAATAACTTTGAATATCTCCTCCGGAGTATCCGCTTTTTTCAGAGCGTCCGTCGCATCCTTGTCGGAACACATATCCATGAGCTTTTGCAGCAAAGGGACCTGCTCACCGTCATTTTTCAGCAGGAGCAGAAAGACATACTTCGCCGCGACCGTTTCGTCATCACTGCCCATTGCAACAAAGGTCACGGGGTCGTCAAGCTTTGCAACTATAATGACCTGCTGTATGACATGGCAGGCATCCGTATGCGGTACGGCAAGGTCAATATATTCCGTACTCAAGCCGGTGGGATAATCTTTCTCGCGGTCTATCACCGCTTTGGTAAAGCTCGGCAATACAAGCCCGCGCTCGACGGCAGCGCTCCCAAGCCGTTCGATAAGCGTTTCCTTATCTTCCATGTGCGGAAAAACAAATATAAGCTCTTTGTTGAACATTTTATGTACGTTTTCGGCTATGCGCTCTTCAACCATATTTCCATTGCTCCTATTTTATTTTTCTGCTTTAAGATTACCAACGCTTCCCCACATTTTCCAACATATTTTTTCCGTTTCCAACGGAAAAAACAGCGTCTCTTCCGGTATGAGCGCGCATTGCCGCTCATATATTTCATCAGGAACGGTTGTCCCGCCGGATAACTTTGCTCACGCCACGGGTATTTTATGTTCCTGAGAGGGTGTCCAAAATGTTTTCATATATTCTTATCGCTTTATACGCCGTGCCTCTGCTGCTGTGCATTATGCGCGGGGACGCGGATGCCGTCTCATCGCTGATGACGGGGGCGGATGAAGCGGTGCGCTTTTGTATCTCCGCCGCCGGAGGGCTTTGCTTCTGGTGCGCCGTCACGGAACTTTTTGAACAATGCGGCGCGGCGGAGACCCTCTCGGGACTTCTCCGTCCGGTAATACGCCGCTTCTTTCCGAATGCCGCCGCGTCTCCGGAAGCCTGCGCCGCAATCTCCGAAAACATCAGCGCAAATCTCATGGGGCTTGGAAATGCCGCGACCCCCGCCGGAATCAGAGCTGCAAAAGCGATAGTCTCGCTCGGAGATGGCAGGGAGATCGCGGATGAGCTTTGTATGCTTGTGGTTATAAACACGGCTTCGATACAGCTCATTCCGACTACCGCCGCCGCTCTGCGCGCAGCGGCGGGTTCAAGCGCGCCGTTTGACATTCTGCCCGCAGTCTGGGCGGTATCCGCGCTGTCGCTCTCCGCCGGATTATGCGCCGCATTCGTGCTGAAAAAGTTTTGGAAATGACTAAACTTTTCTCTTTTGTGCCAGCGCTCATAACGGTTTTTGCCTGCATACTCGCCATGAGTAAAGGCGTGGATATTTATTCCGCCATGGTAAATGGCGCAAAAAAGGGGCTTCACACGCTTGCCGCCATTATGCCCGCAATGCTGTGTCTTTTCCCCGCCGTCGCGTTCATGCGTGCGTCCGGCGCCGCCGACGCGCTCGGCAGGCTCGTCTCCCCGCTGCTGAGCGCGATAGGGGTTCCGGAGGAAGCGGCGCTCATGCTGCTTATAAGGCCGCTTTCCGGTTCGGCGGCAATGGGAAGCGCCGCCGAACTTATAAACAGCTTCGGCGCGGATTCGCTCATCGGCAGAACCGCCGCCGTAATGCTCGGTTCAAGCGAAACAACGTTTTACGTCATATCGGTCTACTTCTCCGCCGCCGGTGTGCGCGGCAGCCGCTGGGCGGTATACGCGGCACTGACCGCCGATATTGTGTGCTTTCTCACATCGGCATGGATCGTCCGCCTTATCTGGGGCTGAGATTCAAATAAAGTTCGAAACACGAAATAAAAACTTGTAAAATTGCTCCGCAGACTGTATAATACTTTTGTTTGATAATTTATTAATAAAACTTCCCGCTTTTCATCCGGCACATCGCCCCGGCAATGATACAAATTGAAAGGAACGGTGATACAGATATGAGCAAGTATAAAAGGCGCTATGGAGACCGCAAAGAGGGTCGGCTTATCCGCTCCCTCCCAGGCTTTGCGAAATTTGTCCCCTACATAATGCCGACAAGGAACGATGCATGGCTGAACTATGAGGAAAGCTTTGAAGTATCCACGCTTGACCGTCGGCTCAGGAAGCTGCGCGTGGACGGATACAAAGGCATCGGTATCCTGCATTTCATTATCGCCGCCTATGTCAGGGCGATCTCCATGCTGCCGGGCGTCAACCGCTTTGTCGTCGGGCGCAGGATATATGCAAGAGACGGCATTGAGGTCGTCATGGTCGTCAAGCGCAGCATCTCGATCAACGCCACGGAAACGACGATCAAGGTTCATTTCGTCCCCACAGATACGATTTTTGACGTGTACCGCAAGCTCAACGAGAAGATCGAGGAGATCAAGACAAGCGACGATAACAACAACACCGAGGATTTTGCCGATACGCTCTGCAAGGCCCCACGCCCGCTGCTCCGTCTTGCCATAACGATTCTCCGCATTATGGACTATTTCGGCTGGCTTCCCGAAAACCTGCTTGAGCTCAGTCCGTTCCACGGCTCGATGATAATCACCGACCTCGGTTCGCTCCGTATCGGTCCCGTCTATCATCACATCTACAATTTCGGTACTCTGCCCGTGTTCATTGCCTTCGGCGCGAAATATCATAAGTATGAGCTTAACCGTCACGGTCAGATGCTCGACAACAAGTATATTGACACCAAAATGGTCATTGACGAACGCATTGCCGACGGACATTATTTTTCGCAGTTTCTTCAGGCTCTGCGCTACACCTTCCAGCACCCTGAAATCGTTGAAGCTCCCCCCTCCAAGGTCGTTGAGGATCTTTACTGATCATAGAATATACAATGGCTGTCCCGTTTTTCGGGACAGCCATTGTCAGTTTATCAAAGAACCTAAGCGAGATTCTTGGACATTCACAGTCCGAGTCTTTTTCTCAGCAGGGCGCATCTCTCTGTTTTGTCAGCGTCCGAAAGAAGTCCGGCGGGGTCAAGAGGAACAGCGCTGTCAAAATCCGGCAGGGCGTTTTTGCCGAACTGTTCGCTTGTGAGGTCTATCACCACGCCGTTTATCCGGTTGAAGCTGTGTACCCCGCCGCCCTCAAGCGGAAGTACGGCGGCTTCTCCGCCAAAAAATTCATGCACAAGCGCGGCCGTTATCCTGCACTGTCCGACGCTCGGATTATTCTCCGACCACTTTGGGCGAAGCGGCGCGGAACAAGTCTCAACGCTCCATGCCGCACGACATCTGAGATAAAATTCGCCGATATCCGCTGCGCCGCACTCCTTGACCGGCTTTATCTCATGCGCGTGCTCATAGCCGCAAAACCTGTATGTTTCATCATATTTGTAATCGGTATTCTCAATAAGCTTTATAATCATCTTTATCCTCCGCGGTTTTTTGAGGCAAGTATAATATTTAATTTCCCTATTGTCAAACGGCGCGATACGTGCTATAACATTGTTGTCTTCAGGGCAGGGTGAAATTCCCGATCGGCGGTAAAGTCCGCGAGCCGCGTGTGCGGCAGGAACCGGTGTGATTCCGGTACCGACAGTAAAGTCTGGATGGAAGAAGATGACGCATGGTTTATTATTTCCTGAAGATGCCGCATCTTCGGGAAATTTTTGTTTTAAGAGGTGTAAAACATGGAAAATCTCAAATTCTTCGCGGTATGCGCGGCGGTCATCGCTGCGATGCTCCTGCTTGCGGCGGCGGCGGAAAAACACATCTGCCGCGACAGGAAAAAGCTTGGCAGTACGCACTATGTCACCTATACGGCCGTTTTCGCCGCTATGGCGGGCGTGCTGATGACGTTTGAAATACCGCTTTTCTTCGCGCCGTCGTTTTATAAGCTGGATTTCAGCGAGCTGCCGGTGCTTATATGCACGTTCTACCTTGGTCCCGTAGCGGGCGTGGCGGCCGAGCTTATAAAAATCATTGTCAAGCTCCTTCTGAAAGGCACTACCACCGCGTTCGTGGGTGAATTGGCCAATTTTATAACGAGCTGCGCGTTCATCCTCCCGGCAAGCATAATATACCATGCCAGACCCGGCAAAAAAAGCGCGATCGCCGGTATGGCGGCGGGTACGCTTGTTCTGACAGTTTTCGGGAGCCTTTTCAACGCCGTCTACCTTATCCCAAAATTTGCCGAGATGTACGGGATGCCGCTGGATGCGATAGTGTCCATGGGAAATGAGATAAACGGAGCTGTCAACAGTCTTGCAACGCTGGTGCTGTTTGCGGTAGTCCCGTTCAACCTCCTCAAGGGCGCCGTTGTTTCGCTGATAACCTACCTGCTCTACAAGCGCATTTCTCCGCTTCTCCACAGGGGCGATGAGAAAAAGCAAAAACGCAGCGGGGCGAAAAGCAGCCCGTGACCGTGTTCAGCCGCGCATAGCTCAGCACAAAATTCAGTATTTCCGTAAAATAGATTATGCCGATATATGCTTTCAGCGCATAAAGCGGGAGAAGCCGCCACACAAGCAGAGCGCTCAGCGCGGAATCGAGAATGTTCACTTTCATATTCCACATATGCTGCCCCAGCCCTTTGAGACAGCCGTCTATCATCATGTCGGTATACATCACGGGTACAAGCGGTGCGAGAAGCCGGATAAAAGCTCCGGCTTCTTCGTTTTTAAATATCCCCTTTCCCAAAATGTCGGACAGAAGAAAAAGGGCAAGCGCAACGGCGCAGGAAAAGGCGAGCGTGAGATAAAAAAAGCGGTCCACGCTGCTTTCGATCTTTTCTTTATCGCCGCTGACCTGCGCCTGCGTAAGCTCCGGAACGACAAGCTCTGACGCGGCTGACATAACGCAGGCAGGAAAAAAGATGACCGGCAGAGCCATGCCCTGTATCACCCCATAGTCCGACAGCGCCTTATCCGCCGTAAGCCCCGACTGTCTGAGTCCACGCGGAACAAGAATATGCTGGAGCGTCGAAAGCGCGCTTCTCGTATAGGCGGAAAAGGCGATCGGCAGGGCGATTTTCAACATACGCGGCGCAAATCTGCCGCCTCTCGCCCCGTCGGACGTATGAGCGCGTCTGTCAAAATAATACGCCGCACTCATAAGGATAAAAGAAAAAACATCCGCCGTTACACGCCCAAGCGTAACGGCGCAACAGCTTTGCTCAATATTATCCGCCCGGCAAGCGGAGACAAGCAGAACCGATATCGCCGCGCCGCACAAAAGCTCTGCCATATTTATTAGGGCGGGCTTCCACACGCGTCCGACCGCCGTAAAATATCCCGACATTGCCGAACACAGCGCGGCGCACGGCATGGAAACGGAGGAGAGGCGCAGCGGAAGTACAGTCCGTGCGTCGCCGAGCCAGAGAAAGCCTATCGGTTCGGCACTCAGAAATAAAATAACGGCAGCCGCCGCGCCGAAAAACAGAGCATACGAAAAACAGCGGAGCATCGCGGCGCTGACGGTTTCGCCGCCCGCGGCAAGCTCCTCGGCGACAAGCCGGGTGGAAGCAAAGCGGACGCCCGATATCGCAAACGTCATCACAAGCGCGGTCACTGACATCACAAGCTGATAAAGCCCTATGCCCCCAGTGCCGATTTTTCCCGCAAGCCATGCGCGGAACGCCATGGAGACAGCGCTCATGAAAAGCGACGCCGCCGTGAGAATAAGTGTGTTGCCCGCAAGCTTTTTATCAACCATAGGTCATGCCCTCCGCTTCAAGTCTATGAACGCGGAGGGGAAAAAATAAGATTTCAGAAATTAAATTCCTTTTCCCAATCAAAATCACCGCCTGTTTCGCAGCTTTTTGACCAGTGTGCGCACCATGCGGGAACTGCCGGGGCTTCCACTCTGTCGAGACTTGGCTGATAGGGCTTGACGTCGAGTATAGGCGTTCCGGTGAAGGCGTCAAAATATGTCAGACCGATAATACCGTTTCCGCACTCCGCGTGTCCTGTTTACTCAAGCTTCATTCCTTCATCCTCCTCATTCTCTTCCGTGATAAGCGGTATATCGTCACCGCTGTCCATGCCGCGGGTAAGCTCCTCAAACTGCGCCGGTATGAGCTTCGTCTTCCCGACTGAATACCTGAGACACTTTGCGGTGATTGTGCCTGCAAAGAAACGCTCTTTGCAGGCTATATCGAGTCCGCGTCACTAATATATTGTTAAAAGCAAAAGACAATATAAACTGTTTCTTGACATGGATAACGGCTCAAATTATAATTTGAATCGGGAAAAGAATAATAAAAAAGAGGAGTGGGAAATATAAGCACTTCAGCATGGATAACCGTAATAACCGCCATTGCCGGCGTATTAGGCACGGGCTTCGGCGGGCTTATAGGCGCGGTGCTTCGCCGTGATTCTTCAAAGGTCATAAGTCTGCTGCTTGCCTTTGCGGGCGGCGTGATGATGGCCGTCGTCTGCTTTGACCTTATTCCGGATGCGTTTATGCCGGAGGGCGCGTCAGAGCCGATGCCCGTATGGTTCGTTATCGCGGGTACGGTAGTCGGGTTTGTTGTGGTCTGGCTGCTCAATATGTGGATCGACAAAAGCACGAATCCCGAAATAGTACATATAGACAAAAACCACCCGCAGACTGCGGATGATCTGGATGAGCTTATTCATGCCGACCACTATTATAAGCACAAAAACGAAACGGCGGCATCGGACAAGGGACTGTTCGTGGCGGGGCTTGTAATGGCGGCGGCGATAGCACTGCACAATATGCCGGAGGGCATGGTGATCGGCGCGTCCTATGCGGCGGACGCAGGCTCGATAACGGGCGGCGCAGGCTTTATTATCGCGGTCGTGATAGGTCTGCACAATATACCGGAGGGCATGGCGGTGTCCGTGCCGCTTATCTCCGGCGGCATGGGCAAATGGAAAGCCGTCGGTATAACCGCGCTCAGCGGCGCGCCGACGATAATCGGCGCGTTGATCGGCTACTCGATCGGCCTTATAAGCCCCGTATGGCTGTCGTTTTCAATGAGCTTTGCTGGCGGCGCAATGCTGTACGTCGTTTTCGGAGAGCTGTTTCCCGAGTCGTTTCTGGCGTGGAAAAGCAAAGCCCCCGGTGCAATGGCACTCGGCGGAACGCTTGTCGGTATGCTGCTGGTGTATGCATAAAAAATCCCCCGATTGACAGGAAAGCATTCATGTCAATCGGGGGATTTTTGTTTCATAATTTAAGAACTCTAACGAAATCGGTGTATTAAGAGTGAGGGATGAGAAAACTGCTGCGCGATGACCTGCCGCTTTCGTGTGAAAATCAGAAGAATTTCTTCTTTTTGAAATAAAAATACTCCGCGGCGGCGATGCATAACGCGGCAATGATCACGATAGGATAACCGTAGCGCCATCTTAGCTCCGGCATATAAGTGAAGTTCATTCCGTACCATCCGGTTATAAGGGTGAGCGGCAGGAAAAAGGTGGTGACGATAGTAAGAATACCCATGATCTTATTCTGCCGTGCATCCTGCATTGATTGGTAAAGCTCGCGGATCTGGAGCATATTTTCTCGCAGCAGCTGCACATGATCCTGAAGCCTTTCCGTGTAACGGGCGAATTTCTCCCAATCCTGCGCATCAAGGGAGAAGGATGAACACGAACGGGACTGAAAAAGCTCTCCGATGCCTGTCATCTGCCTGTAATATGCGTCCAGCTCGGACAGCTTTTGCCTTCGCTTTGTCAGCAGCGAGAAGAACTCGCCCGGGTCAACATCGAGGGCTTTTTCTTCAAGCTTCTCCGTCTCCGATTCAATATGAGAAAGATAGAGAACATCGTCTTCAATCATTTGCTCCATGAAGCGCAAAAGAAACTGAGCGGGAGTTTGCAGCTTCTGAAACAGCTTTATGCGCTTTTCCAGCCATGCTTTCAAATCGCCAGTATCTTCAACAAAAAGAAGCGATTGACCTGTCAGATAAAAGCACAGAGAAAGCAGCGGAATTCGCTGATTGCTTTTCTGTGGCAGGCGCAAAGTGCCTATAATGCAGCTTTTGAAAATCTCTGCCTTGCAATAGCGGATCGAGCCGAGACTGTGGAGCAGCTCCTTATAACACGTTATTTCTTCCTTATGCCCGTGCAGCTCCTCAGTGTTCATGATAGTAAAAAACGGTGTTTTGCCGCCGCAATCGCCGGCGGCTTGCAGACTGCCGTCCTTTGTAAGTATATAATGCTGCATATAGCAAGTCCTTTCAAAGTCTTATTTGCACACAAAGCAGTGCCATTCGTCCTCCTGCGTGTGGCTGACAATGGTAAAGCCGTTGTTTAAAATGACGGAGCTTACCTCTTTCCAGCGGCCGTCTATAATTCCTGAGCAAATGAAAGTACCGTCCTCGGCCATAAACTGCCGCGCAAACGCGGATAAAGAAATGATGACGTCCGCCACGATGTTTGCCAGGACGAGGCGGTACCCCCTCCCAAGCGTTCTGCGCAGGGAAGCGTCTTTCAGAATGTCGCCGGAATAGATTCTTATCTTCTCCTCGCCGATGCCGTTGAGCCGTGCGTTCATCATGGCCGCGTCCTTTGCTTTTGGGTCTATATCGCACCCCACGCAAGCGTCGCAGCCCAACAAAAGCGCACCGATACCGAGTATCCCGCTGCCGCAGCCGAGATCAAGCACGTTTACACCGCTGCCTGCGTAATCCTCCAGTGCGGCAAGGGAAAGCTTTGTGGTGGGATGACTGCCTGTGCCGAATGCAATACCGGGGTCAAGCCGCAGGGGGGTACGCCCGTCGTCCGGAACGTCCAGCCATTCCGGCACCACGACGAGCCGCTTTCCGGTTTCAATCGGTTCATAGCAGTTTTTCCAATCGTTTTCCCAATCCCTGTCCTCGGTCTGAGATACGGCGCACTCCGGAAAAGCCGCCGTGACCCTTGCAAGAACCGCCTTACCGGCGTCGTCGTCTGTAAGATAGAATTTTATTCTGCTTACGCCCCGATAAGCCTTTTCTACGCTTTCGTCAACATAGTCCCAGTATTGGCGGCTGTTTTCGAGAAAATCATGAAAATCCGCCTCATTTTCGATCACAAAACCCTCAACGCCGAGCGCCGTAAGCTCATCGCAGCGCACATCCATTGCCTCTGCGGGCGTGTCAAGAGAAACTTCGGTATATCTCATCTGTCTTTTACTCCTTATTATCCGACCGGTTTATAAACATAATAATCCAATTTGCCTGTAAAGGCAACACTTTACAATGCTTCTGCGGCATCCGGCGCGGAATCTGCGTCCTGACGCCGCATTTGCGGTTATTATACGGCACGGCCTGCGCGGTCAGGGGAACATGCTTATGTTAAATATATAACTATCTCCTGACAAGTTTATGCATCTTTTTTACAAAAAATGGACTTGATTGGCAAAAATGATATTGACAAATTTCTGTCAGCATAATATACTGTATCCGTAAGTTAAATAACTAACTAAGTGTGCGCGTTAGTGAGTTTGGAGGATGGTTTTATGAAGTGCCCTCGCTGCGGTAGTGATATGGTTATGGACGGTCACAGAAAAATTGATATGTATATGTGCTACGACTGCGGATATATTGAAGGCCGCAATATCAGCGACGATTCCGCCAAGTACCGTGAGACCAATTTTGAGCGTCTTCGCAAGCTCAACTTCAATGAATCCGTTGCGTTTATCGCAAATGGACTCGGCTTGAACGAGAACAATGTGAATGCGTGGATGGAGCATACTTTTGCAAAATCGGCGCGTTGAGCAAATTAAGATAGATGCTAATTAAGATAGATGCTATACAATGGGCTTTCCCCGACGGGAAAGCCCATTGCAGTCTGTCGAAAAAGCCTCGCAGAGTTTCTGCCCGCAGGCAAAAAATAGTTTTGATCGTTTTCTCCGGCGGCGTGTACGTCGGAGAAAACACTTTACACGGAGCGAGTGTCGAATTGTTCGCCTACGGCGAACAACCGAGGCACAGAGCGTAGTGCAGCCCCTTTTGTCAAAGAAGCAAGCTTCTTTGACAAGCTCCGTCAGCGGCAAATGCCGCTGACGGATTATTTTCTGCACAGATACAGATTTCCCAGCAATTCATCGCAGAATGTGGCGTATATCTCCTTTTCCGGCTGCTTTGTCAGTATGACGACCTCCGGCTCCATGACCCGCTCTCCCTGCAAAAGTCTGAGGGCGATGTCTATGCTCGCTCTTGTGGGGCAGACGCACTCATTTATTTCTTTTCTGCTGACCTCCGGGTACATTCCCTCCTGAAAAATGACCGATTCCATATCGTCAGGGTAGTCCGGCGACGCCATGCGGTTTAGTATGACCTCCCCCGCACAGAAGCGCAGCTGCGGAGAATACCTTGTCGCCGAAAACGCCTTCGTTATGTATCTTGACAGCAAATAAAGCTCATCAAACGAAACATATCCCTTCTCTCCCGGTACTTTCCCGCGCAGTTTTTCTACTCCGCGCCCAAGCTCTGCACTTCCGCTTTTCGCGGCTTCCGCCATCATTTTAAGATAGTCCGGCTTCGGTTCCGGCTCTCTCACGGCACAGGTGCACAGGCAGAATGTTACCGCAATGAGCAAAGCCGTTGTGAGGTATTTCTTGAAGTGCCTTTTCATGCCTTTCCCCTCCATACAATGTCTCTGGCTTATCCGTATTATATGGGGCGGGAAATAAAAAAACGGTCGCATTATGGCCGGAAATAAGATGCTTCTTCAAAAAACCGATTTTGTTGGTTCTATATCAGATATCAGAGCAGAGTCCCCCTCCTGCAAAGGTATTTTCCCGCATGAAGATCACAGGCTGTTGTCAGGTCGGGCAGATAGAACGTAATTCATCTATGCCCGGATCGCCATTGCCAAGGTACCGCAAACCATCAGCAAAAGACCTGCAAATGCCTTTTTCGTGAGTTTTTCTTTGAATACAAAGTACGAGAAGCCTATTGATATCAAGATACTCAGCTTGTCTATCGGAACAACGACGCTGACGATGCCGTTCTGTATCGCATAATAATAGCAGAGCCAGCTGCCTCCCGTGGCAAGTCCGGAAAGGGCAATAAACACAAGCTCTGTTTTATCAATACTTTTTACCTGCGACTGTTTGCCTTTCATAAACACGATGAGCCATGCCATCACCAATACAACACCGGTGCGGATCGCCGTACCGAGATTCGACTCTACATTGCTGATGCCCACTTTGGCAAGGATCGACGTCAGCGCCGCAAACAAGGCAGAGCCGATCGCATACGGCAGCCACGCTGACCTTTCGTTTTTCGCCTCATAGCTCTTCTTTTCGATCATCAGAAACACACCCGCGGCAAGCACCGCCGCGCCGATCAGCTTGACCGCAAGGTGATTGGTTTCTTTGAAGAGAATGATCGCAAGAAGAACCGTAATGACGGTGCTTGATTTGTCGATCGGAACGACTTTATTGACATCTCCGATTGACAATGCCTTAAAATAACACATCCATGAAGCGCCGGTTGCAAGTCCGGATAGAATCAAAAAGATCAAGGACTTCGGCGTTATCGCTTTTATCGTATTTGCCGATCCGACAATAAACACCATGATCCATGAAAAAAGCAAAACTACAACGGTACGCAATGCGGTTGCTATATCCGAATCTGTTTTTTTGATGCCGCATTTGGCTAATACAGAAGTCAGACCTGCAAAAACGGCAGATAACACGGCCATCGTGAGCCAAAACATTTCTCTATGCGCTCCTCCCTGAAATCATCTTTGTCATTCTGATTTGATAATTTTTTACCGCAGCTTTTTGACTTCTTGGATGCAGCAGCTTCATAGCTCATATCCGGCAGCATCTTAATTTGCTCATCCGCTGCGCTGCCGTCCAGTACGGCGGTGAGCCACCGTTTCAGCTGTGTGCGGTTCATTCCGTGCGCTCCCTGCTTATATCTTTCTCCAGCCGGTTTTCTTCGCCCCAGACGCAGAGCCGGTCAAGCACCTTCATCAGCGATTCCCCACGCTCCGAAAGCTCATACTCCACCTTCGGCGGGATCTGCGGGTACTCGGTGCGGACAATCAATTTATCTGCTTCCAGCTCCTTGAGGTTCGTGCTGAGGGTTTTGTCGGAAATGCTTTTCAGATACCGCTTCAGCTCATTGAACCGCACGGTTTCAAACTCCATCAGGCAGTAGAGAATGACCATCTTGTGCTTGCCGGAGATCAGCGACAGCGTGTAGGCAAAGCCGGTGTCCTCAAAATTGGCGTTCTCAATATAGTTCTTTATCATTTGCTTTCTCCAAGGATAGTACCTGTCTTTTCAGCCAGTACTTGAATTTCTGATTTTCCTGCGTATAATTATAAACAGGATGAACAGTCCTGTCAATACGATCAAAAGGAGAAGTTATCATGAGAACAAAGCTGAAAGTTACCGAGGGCATTTTCCCTATGCCGGTTCTGATGGTTGCGACTTATAACGAGGACGGCAGCGTGAATGTGATGAACGCCGCATGGGGTACCATGCAGGAGCGGGACACCGTTGCCCTGAACCTTACCGAGACCCACAAGACCGTGCAGAACATCAAGGCGCGGGGTGCGTTTACCGTCAGCATTGCCGACGCCGCCCACATGGTCGAAGCAGACTATTTCGGCGTGGAGTCCGGCAACAAGGTTGCCGACAAATTTGCCCGCAGCGGTCTGACCGCCAGCAAAGCAGAAACAGTAGATGCCCCTGTCATCAACGAGTTCCCGATTTGTCTGGAGTGCAGGTTCATCGAGTATCAGAACAATGAATACGGCTGCGGCGTCATCGGCAAGGTGGTCAATGTCACTGCCGACGAGAGCGTTATGGCGGACGGGAAAATTGATATGTCCAAGGTCAACGCCATCGCCTTTGACCCCTACACGCATGGTTATTACAAGGTCACTGAGCGTGTGGGCGAAGCGTTTAGAGACGGCTTGAAGCTGAAAAAATAAGATGTGCAAAGGAGCTTTGCCATTGTAATCCTCCTTGCATCAGGGGAGCGGGCTTAGGCAATGCCCGCTCCCCGTTCTCTCTCTTCCTTGCTTATGTTTTTATGAATAACACGCTCTATAGAAAAAGCCGCTTGATTTCTCATTGAAGCCAAGCGGCTGTGTATAGAATATTTATTTTTGGAACGAAATCAGATCATCCACACGGGGACAATGTATGTGCTGCTGTCGATTGTGCCATTCATCAAAATTTCGGCGCTTGAGTACCGGGTCAGATAGGAGACCAGCCCTGTATCGAAGAAATACATCTTCGGCGTTTTGATCGTCCGCTTCAAAAGGTTGTTGGAGTAGGGGTGCAGAAAAAACACGATCCCCGATTTTTCAAGCTCCTTCATCCAGCGCTTTGCGGTATCGTCACTGACGCCCACATCTCCGGCGATGTCATGCAGGTTCAGCATCTGGCCGCTTCTGCAGGCGGCAGCGCGAATGAAGTCGGCAAACATCACCTTATCCACACCGGGAATATCGGTGGACACATCCCGGTCGATATAGGTCTGAATATAGCTGCTGTAAAACACATCCCGGTCTTTATACTTGCCGCTTCTGTGACCGGGGAGTGCGCCGTCCCAAATCCTTTGATAGATCTCATTCGGTGTGGCTGGGGAAAGCAACGCCTTGCGCTTCTGCAATTCGTCAAGCTCCAACGAAAAGGGTGAAACCTCCATTGCGCCGCAAAGCTCCGACTGTGACAGTGCCGACATATGAAGAATGGCGGTTCTTCCGGCCAGCGACTCCTGTGCCAACTCCATCAGGCGATACGCCTGAGAACCGGTCAGCCAGTAGGAGCCGGGTGCAGCGCCGTTATCCACGGCGATCTTGATATATGAAAACAGCTCCGGTGCATACTGAACCTCATCGATGAGAACCGGCGCGGGATGCAGCTTCAAGAACATTGCAGGATCGGTTTTGGCAAGTCTGCGCTCCTCCAAATCGTCCAGCGAAATCTCGCCTCGTCAGGGGACAGCTCAACCATTCGTTTCTCTGCTTCACGGCGGAACATCTGCAGCACCACTCCTTTCTGCCTCCATTGTATCCGCAGATGTGCATCATGGCAAATGTGCAAATGAGAATCTTCCGAAAAGCGAATACGGCAGCCTATTGAAAGGCTGCCGTAGTTCGACAAACTGGAATTTAACGCTTCCATACCATTATCAATTCTTTTTCTCCCGTATTATCATCTACACTTTCAGATTGGATGCTAAATTTCTCTCGCAGGTAAAATCGAATTGCTTTCTTATTCTTCTAATAAACATTCAATCTTATTGCCTCCTTAAATACCGATTTGTCAATCATCTACATCGATTCTTTCAATTTTGAAAATGACCGGTCTTGTGCCGTCGTTGCAGCAGGCGATCATGACTTTATCGTCATTCATCCAACCGTGCATGATGCTCCCGCCTTGCAGCGCCGTGTAGATATAACGGCTGATGGCGTCCCACGCTTCCGAACAGAACGGAACGCCTTCCGTTCCGCAGTGCGCCGTTCCCGGCGATTGCAGACAGCCATCGTCCGGCGCACCGGACTTCACTAGCGTTCCAGCACCCATATGCCAGAAATCGTCCCGTTCAACGTTGCGGTAAAACAGGAACTCATCACCCACATTGTAGCAGGGGCATTTGCCGCTGTCCGGCACGGCGCAGTACTGTGCTTGCAGATCTGGAAACAGCTTTTTGTCCAGTACGGTTACTTTTACTCTGTGTTCCATCGTGTATCTCTCCTCGCAAATAGTAATTCTTTATGCTCTCGTTATAAAGGCTTTCGCAAGTACACCATGTCCACCAGCTGCACTCCCGCCTCGCAGATGGGGTGGTCGTAGTGATCGGTGAAGAAATTTGGGATGCGGTGGGAGCGGACAAAGCCGCACTTCTCATAAAACGGCACGGTCAGCGAACTGTCGCCGGTACCCACCTGCAAGAGGGCATAGCGACCCGCATATTGGCGCACAAGGAAGTCGATCAGCGCCTTACCGTAGCCCTTTCTCTGCGCTTCCGGCTCCACGGCAAGGTTCTTGAGTTCCAGAATCCCGCCGCCCTCGTCGGTGACGACGCATTCGGCTTTTACGCCGCCGTCCTCCAGCACATACATGGTACCCAGCTCCAGATAGCGGTCGATCATGTCCTCCTGCTCATCTGCCAACAGCAAAAGCGGGAGGAATTGCTTTTTATTGTCGTGGATTTCTCGAATATTCATAAGCTGCTCCGACAAACTGGAATTGTCTAAAATAGTAAAGCCGTACCGCTTACTATTTTTTCTTTTACTGCTGAAACAGCATCTTTGATTGAATGCGTAGTTGTATCTATAACATTTAATTCATAGATTCCTAAATTGGAAAATTGCTTCCACATTGTTTCAACTAATTCAATATTTGTTTCTCTGTCTAACTTTGAGCGTTCGATAGCTCGCTTCATAGTTTCTTCTTTACTTGCCCTTAAAACGATATAGTGTACTTCATAATGCTCTTGAACAATGTTGAGCCACGGCTCTAAAAACCACGGTCCTACAATGCCATCTACAATTACATCATATCCACCACGAGCATATCGCTTCGCAGCTTCTAAAAACGCTTCAATGACAATCAAATTTTGCTCATTTGATTCTGGCAAATGCGGTGGTATTGTCCCTTTACTCAAATAATGATAAAAGTCATCTGTGTGCATATGCACAGACTTTTCCAAATCTGATTCTTTTGCAACAGCAGATGCCGTTGTAGTTTTTCCTGTCCCCGGCGCACCTGTGATTACAATAATTCTACCTTGATTCATCTATATTTTACCTCCACAACTTCCGATTAGTCATTATGATTTAAGAATCCTATACGACGATATTGTGACTTTTTCTACCGTCAAGTTCGCAGTATGTATCTGCGGTATGGG
>UROG01000033.1 GCA_900549485.1 uncultured Eubacteriales bacterium | reverse complement strand
GAGACTGTCAAAAAAGCCTCGCAGAGTTTTTTGCCCGCAGGCAAAAAATAGTTTTGATCATTTTCTCCGGCGGCATGCACGTCGGAGAAAATTCTTCTCACGGAGCGAGTGTCGAATTGTTCGCCTACGGCGAACAATCGAGGCACAGAGCGCAGTGCATCCCTTTTTGTCAAAGAACCTCAATGAGGTTCTTTGACAAGCTGACACGGCTTTTGCCGTGTGCCTTATATTGTAATTATTATTTTACACTGCCGAGATAGCCTTCAAGGATCAGGCTTGCGGCGACCGCATCAACGGTTTTTCTGTGCTGCTTTTCTCTCCTGCCGTTTGCGTGAAGAATGGCGTGCGCTTCAATGCTGCTGCGCCGCTCATCCCACAGCACTACCGGCAGAGCGCAGGCATCCGTGAGCATTTTTGCAAATTCACGGCTTTTTTCGGCACGGACGCCCTCACTGCCGTCCATGTTCTTCGGCAGACCAAGAACAAGCGTCCCGACGCCGCGCTGTCTTGCTTCGTCGCTTATCCGCTGTGCCGCACGCTCTATGTTCCACTCGTTTATCGTCCATGCCTCGCCGCAAATCGTGCCTGTAAGGTCGGATACGGCAAGCCCGATGCGCGCATCGCCGTAATCAATTGCCATTGTCCGCATATCCGTCTCCTAATCATAATTTATTTTCAATCGAGGGCTGTACCTCAAAAATTAAATCGCAATAACCAACATATATGTACTTGATTTTTCCTTTGCCATCGGATATAATAATGCAGCAATAAGGAAGTGTATCGAAGTGGTCATAACGGCCCTGACTCGAAATCAGGTGTACCGGCAACGGTACCGTGGGTTCGAATCCCACCGCTTCCGCCATGCCGCCGCAAGCTTAGTACCGCTTGCGGCGTTTTTATGCTTTGAATCAGAAGCTGCCTCCGTTCCGCCTTTCGGCGAAAACCGCAAACCGATCACTTCTTGCCGAGTGCGTCCTTTGCGCTGTCGATAATGGTGCCGAGAAGCTCATTTTTGCCGGAAGCGGACGAACCGCCGAGAAGTGAAGTGATAATATCGCCGATACCGGTTGATTCTCCATTTAGCAGGCTGACTGCGGCCTTTTTTGTGTCGGAATCGGCGGCGCGGTACAGCTCAAGCAGCTTCTTTTCCGAGGCGGTCACCTTGACCGAGGTGCTGCCGGAACCGCTCTTTGAAGCGGCTTTTTTCGCGGCGCCGGTTTTTGCGGAGGCTTTATAGGTGGAGTTTTTCGCGGCGTTTATGAGCGAGCTTTGGGTAACGCCCGTAATTTTTGCGATCTCCTTGAGCACCGCCTGCGTCAGCTCAAGCTCTCCGCGCTCTGCTTTGCTGATATCGTTAGCGGAAATGCCATTTATTTTCTTTGCAAGCTGCTCCTGCGTCAGCCCCGCATCCGTGCGGGCTTCTTTGATAAGCGGACCTACCTTGTTTGCCATTGTCTTTCCTCCGCTTTTCTGTTTTAATTAAAATACCATATACCGCGGGGAAATACAACAGCAAGCCGAAAGCGAGTGACAGAAAATAATAAGAAAACACTTTTCAATGAAAGATAAAGCTGTTATAATCGAAATACCATAAACCACAAAAAAACGGAGGTGCGATATGCAGGAAATCAGAGTTGGAATAATCGGCACAGGCATGATGGGCAATACTCATGCCGAGGCGATCAGAAGAATACCCGGCACAAAAATCGTCGCTATCTGCGGCAGCAGAAGCTATGAAAAAAACAGAAAGATGGCGGACGAGCTTGGCATACCCAACGCATATGCCGACTATAAGGAGATGCTCGATAAGGAGCAGCTTGATGTTGTCCACAACTGCACACCCAACAATATGCACTATGAGATAAACCTTGAGATACTCAAGAGAGGCATCAATGTTTACTGCGAAAAGCCCCTTGCCATGACAAGCGAGGAAACGGCGGAGCTTACGAGAATAGCGGCGGAAAAGGGCGTCAAGGCGGGCGTAAATTTCAATTACAGACATAACGCAACGGTTCGTGACATGAACGAACGGCTGAAAATGCCGGTTTCCGAGGGCGGTGCAGGTGATGTTTATCTTCTACACGGCACCTATATACAGGATTGGCTCATGTACGACACCGACTTCAACTGGCGCTGCGTTTCCGAGATCGGCGGCGCGTCCCGTGCGGTTGCCGATATCGGCTCTCACTGGTTTGATACCGTGCAGTATATCACCGGACACAAAATAACCTCTGTGTACGCAAAATTCATTACTATCTTCCCACAGCGCAAAAAGCCCGAAAAAGAGGTTGCGACATTTACAACGGTAAAGGATGTAAGCTATAAGAGCATTGACATCGACACCGAGGACGCCGCATATATCATGGTGAAGTTTGATAACGGCGTTATGGGCAATGTGGTCGTTTCGCAGGTATCCGGCGGCAGAAAGAACGGCTTCCAGATCGACGTTGACGCTGCGCAGTATTCCATGCGCTGGTTCCAGGAGGATTGCGATAAGCTGCTTATCGGCACGAGAAACTGCAACAGCATCTACCACGCCGGCGCGGAGATGCTCCACGGCGATGCGGTGCGCTATGCTACTCTGCCCTCCGGTCATCCTCTCGGTTGGGCGGACGCGCTGAGAAGTGCGGTCAGAGAGTATTATAACGACGTCAAGGGCGTTTCCGCCTGCAACTATGCCACCTTTGCCGACGGCGATTATATTGAGCGCATAGTGGAAGCCTGCGTAAAGAGCAGCAGGGAAGACAAGTGGGTTGACGTTATGTAAACTTGCACCGCGATATGCACATCCAATCAAAGCCTGCGCTTTCACTTCAACCTGTTCCGACACGGTGTAAAACAGAATAATTGATACAGCTATAAGGCGGTACCGATAATGCGGCATGAATCATGCTGCGCGGTACCGTCTTGAATTTTATCAATGGATTTTCGGCTTATTCTGACTGTGTTTCAGCGGAGAGACGGCATCACATATTTTATGAAAACTGTATTATGTAAAATAAATAATGTCAACAAGAATAGGTAAACAAAGTTATGTTGCTGATAATCAGTTAACTAAAATATGAAAATTAAATTATGACGCTCAAGATATGTTGCCTGAATTACGAAAACAAATCTATGTAAATTATTTTATGAAAAACGAAATATGTAAGCTAAATTATGTTAATCAAAACAAAAACCGACGGACTTTTCAAAATACACAGAATACGGAAGAAAAAAACCTTTGTCTCGGAGCAGATGCCGGGCAGACATTATAAATTCCCCGGCTTTTTCGCCTGTTATCCAATGACGAAAGAGCCGGGGAGCTTTTTCCGTATACACCTGCTACTGCTGTTCCGATAAGTATATGCTCATTCTGCTCTGGAGCTGGCTTGCGGTATCTTCGGCGGAGTATACGCCGCCGATGTACGCGCTGAGCGCCGCTCTTATTATTTCTGCTGCATTGCTGCTGTCCGAAACGCATTCTGATGTGTTATAGACAAGATATCTTATATGATCGGCGTCGGATTCGCCGAATTCCTCATAGCGGGCGGAGGCGCTCTGCTCCCGCGCAAGCGCGTTTTCCAACGCCTGTTCAAAGGAAGCTTTTTTCGCCGGAATACCTTTTGTCAGCGCCGTATTTTCCGTACAGGTCATAAAAGTTTTTATAAAGCGCCATGCGCCGTCCTGCTTATCGCTTGATGCCATTATCCCTACGCTTGACACTGCACTGTACGACCTCTCGCCGTTCGGCATAAAGCTCCACGATCCATATGCCGTAGGCGGACCGAAGCGCATGAAATAGCTGCCCGTTCCGCTGCTGTCGGGAAAGCCTGCCGGAATATATTCGCCGCCTGCCCGCCGCCGTGACGTATCGCCGATGCTGCAAGGAAACTCGGTGTCTATGTATATGGCATACTCGCCGAGATATTTGTCGCTATCCCAATCGCGCTCCGTCTGACACAGCTGCCTTAGGAGAACGAGCCATTCTTCAAACGTCCCGTCTGTGAAATAGCAGGAAGCGCCGTCATAGTCCATGAACTCCGCAGAGGCCGCCCATGAAAAATAATCGCATAGCTTTTCCGTGTCGTTCTGCACTCTTAATTCCGGATAAAGGGCGAGTATCTGCTGAATACGGCCGACCGTCCACTCCCCGCCGGCGGCAAAGCCGCTTCGCGTGGTCATCGTGATAAGGTTGTATCTTTCAATGTATTCGTATAGTCCGCCGTTTTTTGTCATGTCGGCGAATATACCGGGGATGAAATCATCCCGGCCGATATCTTCATCAGCGTCCAGATACGGCAGCATATCAACAAGTATCGACCCGTCCGCCGCGCCGTCCGGAAGAAGGCTCGTATCCAGAATATCGGCGCCTTTTCCCGTTGCAAGCTCTATAAGAAGCCGAGTCCGCTCCTCGTCATTGGCATATATGTACGGTCTGACCGCTATTTTGTACTCCGGATCGGAGTTGTTGAAGCGGATTATGGCGTCCATAAGGCTGTCAGAGCAGATGTATGTTTTGTTTGACGGCGCAAAGACGTTTTCGCCCTCGACAGGGTATCCGAAAGAGGAGCTGTCCCCGAGACACGCGAGTATAAGCGTCTGCTTTTCGGGTATTTCCGCCATTGTTATCTTTGTTATCCTGTCGGTGTAGTGGAAATAATCGCCGTTTTCGTTTTCAAGTCCGCTATTCCCATACAGACGGCTGAAGCTGAGCGCAACATCCATCCAATTGAATATTTCCGTCTTTTCTCCGGTATCCGCGTCAACGGAATAGAACGTATTATCCGTTGTAGTCAGAAAATGTCCGCGACTGCTCGAGTATACCGCGGGCTGATCGTATATTTCCTCTATCGGTGCGCCGAACTTCAAGGCGCTGCGGTCAAGCTCGGCCAACCCGTCAGGCGTCTGCACGTAGAGCCTGTCGTTTACCCATGCGCGCACGCCCATCCCGTGCACGATCATATCCGGCTTTTCAATCAGACTTGCGTCTTTGTCAAAGAGGTAGGTCTTTGTTTTGCAGTCGTGGTTTCCGGCAAGCGCCCTGCCGTCGTACAGTGCGAGAAGGAACAGCGGCGGTGAGGTTTCCTCCCAGAACAACACCGGACTTATGCGCTGCTCACCTGTAATCAAATTCCTGTAAAGAAGAAAGAGATTTGTTTCTCCCGTGTAAAGCCCCTGTTCGAGCTCTTCTGCGGTCCAGCTCTCAAAAATGAAGAGCCAGAGCGAATTTTCCGCGGCGGATATTATGCTTATGTGCGGGTTGTGCAGCGTACCGACGTCAATGTCATACCGCTCAAATTGCTCTGTCCGTGTGTCGAAGCCTGCGACAGCCGCACCCCCGTCTGCGGCGGCAGCCGCAATATAAAATGTTTCATTATATATATCACATACGCCGAAATCCAAAACCCAATCCGGAGAGGGGATTTCTTCGGCGGCATATCCGAGAACGGTTTGCACTGCGGCGGCAGTTTGTACGCCGTCAGGTTCGGCCGCGCTCACAGCGGGTTCTGCCGCGGCGGGTGCAGCACCGGTTCTGACCTCATGAAAATCTGGCGCGTCATCACTCACGCACGAACCCATGACAAAAAGCATCGCAGCAGCCAGAAGAACGGAGACATATCTTTTCGCTTTCATAATAGCTCTCCTTTTATATCGGTCTTCGGTTGGGGTGAACACTTTGTTTGAAACATAATATTCTATGATAACACATTAACATTTATTTGAAACGATTGCAAGAGTAAATACTAAAATGCAGAAATAACGTGCAGGAATGGAGAAAAAACCTGCTTGATTATGAGCAAGTGAACTGAATCGAAAACAGAATTACATTGATCTGATTCTTTCGGGCACGGCAAAATAAAAAAACAGAGAGGGGAGGAGCGGACAAAAAGCGCCGGAAAAGCACGCTGTCAGGCGTGTGCGCGCTTGTCAATTGACAGTAAAGACAGGAAAAAAGGAAACACAGCTTGCGTAATATAAGCAAACAATTTTATGTAAACAGAACAAAGTAAAACAAGTTAAGTAAATTAAATTATGTAGTCAAAAATACGTAAATAAAAATATGTAGATTAAATTATGAAAAGAGAAATATGTAAACTAAATTATGTCTCTTAAAATATGTTGCCAGATATATGTTGACAAAATTACGTAATTTAAAATATGTATACTAAATTGTGTTATTTCTTTTATGAAACTTAAAATATGTAAAATACATTATGTAAATCACGTTAAAACACTGATGTACAGCTTCCGTCAAGTAGACGGAAGCGAAACGGCGTTCATTTTTTCCTCGCGGGGCATCCCTTTAGCTGCCCGTGCAAGACGCTTTGCACCGATGCTGTCGATCTCCGCTTGGTATTCCTCGTCGGCACGCGGCATAAAGCTTGAAATAATGGCAGTCCGGTGGTATCATTGATTAAAACAACTGCTCCTGAAATGCGGGAGTTCAGGCTGCCAATGATATAAAATGGAGAACGGTCATGACAGAAGAAGATAACATAAAAAAAGGTATACTTTTTTATCCTGAAGATGAGGAGCTTGTTGCGAAAAAGACCAAAGCCCATGATCTGAGCCGTGATTTCAATAAGCTTTACGAGCGCGACCGGCAGGAGCGCGAGAGAATCATTTCCGAGCTTGTCGGGGAAATTGGCGACGGAAGCTTTTTCCTTGGACCGATCGCCTTTCACTACGGCTGTCATACCAGCATAGGAAAGGACTGTTTTTTCAATTTTAACTTTACTGTTCAGGACGATGCGGAGGTAACGATAGGGGATAACTGCCAATTCGGTCCGAACGTGACCATTGTTACGCCGGTTCATCCGCTTATTGCCTCCGAAAGAAAGGCGATGCAAAGGGCGGACGGCAGTGTGCGGGTGCTGTGCTATGCCAAGCCTGTGCATATTGGAAGAGGCTGCTGGTTCGGTGCAAACGTCGTTGTATGCCCGGGTGTGACGATAGGCGACGGCTGCGTGATCGGCGCGGGAAGCGTTGTCACCAAGGATATTCCGGCCAACTCCCTCGCTGTGGGAAATCCGTGCGGAGTGCTTCGGGAAATAACCGAAAAGGACAGCATGGTATATAAACCGGAAATATTGGCGGATAATATGCCGTTACGGTCATTTAACTTTAAGGATTGAATTTATGATAGACATTTGCCTGCTTGGCACCTCCGCGCTGCTTCCGCTGCCTGACAGGGCGCTGACGGCGGCGGCGCTGACCTGTGCGGGTCACTCCATACTTTTTGACTGCGGTGAGGGTACGCAGACCGCCGCAAGAAGACACGGTGTGAGCCTTCTGAAAATAGACATGATCGCCCTTACGCACTATCACGGCGACCATATTTTCGGCCTGCCCGGACTTATGCAGACGATGTTCTGTATGGGGCGTACCGAGCCGCTGTATATCACGGGTCCTGCAGGGCTTTCGCGTGAGCTTTCGCCGATTTTGCGTCTTGCCGGGGGGCTGAGCTATGAAATAAGGCTGATCGAAGCGGGGGAGGAGCCGATAAAGCTCAGCAGGCTTGTAAAGGGCTGGCCGGAGGAAAGCCGGCTTTCCTCCTTTGCGACAAACCACCGCGTGATAAGCCGGGGATATTGCTTCCGCCTTGAGCGGGCGGGAAAATTCCTGCCGGAAAAGGCGCGTGAGCTTGGTGTTCCGGTGAATATGTGGTCAAAGCTCCAGCGCGGGGAGAGTGTTGAGTTTGACGGCAATACCTTCCTGCCGGAGCAGGTCATGGGTGCGCGGAGGAAAGGACTTAAATTCGTCTTCACAGGGGACACATCACCGTGCGCAAGCTTAGTGAGCGCGGCAAGAGGAGCAGATCTCATGATATGCGACGCTACCTATGCCGAGGACGGGCAGGCACAGCTTGCTCTTGAGCGCGGACATATGAATTTTGATATGGCGTCGAAGTGCGCAAGGGACGCGGGGGCAAAGCGCCTGTGGCTCTCCCACTATTCCCAGCTTGTAAAGGAGCCGGAGGAGTATCTGCCGATGGCGGCAAAAAACTTCCCGGATGCGGAGTGCGGCACAGACGGAAAGCGGATAACGCTTTTATTTGACGGGTAAGGCAATGGAAGATAAAAATATATTGATGGCGCGGCGGGTTGCCGAGGAGGTAGACCGGGCGGGCGGACGCACATACTATGTCGGCGGGTTTGTGCGCGACAGGCTGATGGGCGTTGAGTGCAAGGATGTTGATATAGAGGTGCATGGCGTTCCCGCGAGGGAGCTGGTCAGACTTCTTGACGGCATAGGCGAGCATACCGAAATGGGGGCGAGCTTCGGAATATACGGGCTTCGTCACTGTGAGCTTGATATCGCAATGCCGAGGAGCGAGCGTGCGACCGGACGCGGGCATAAGGATTTTGAGGTTTTTACAGACCCGTTCCTCGGCCCTGAAAAGGCGGCGCGGCGGCGTGATTTTACGATAAACGCCATGATGGAAAACGTGCTGACGGGTGAAATAGCGGACTTTTTCGGCGGAAGAAAGGATCTTGAGAGAAAAATACTGCGCCATGTGGACGATATGAGCTTTGGCGAGGATTCTTTGAGGGTGCTGCGCTGTGCACAGTTTGCTGCGCGCTTCGGCTTTTCTGTCGATGAAAGGACTGTGGAGCTCTGCCGGAAGATGGAGCTTTCAGAGCTTCCGAGAGAGCGGATAATGGGGGAGCTTGAAAAGGCGCTGCTCAAGGCGGCGCGTCCGTCGGTGTTCTTCCGCGTCCTGGAAGAAATGGGGCAGGTCAACTTCTGGTTCGGCGGCTATGCGCAGCTGACGGCGGGGGAACGCACCGAGACTGACGCGCTTCTCGATAGCGCCGCCCGGCACAGGGATCAGGCGGGGAACCCAATTTACTTCATGCTCTCTGCGCTGTGCCTGCGTATGCGGGACGCAAAGGACTTTGCCGAAAGACTGAGCGGTGAAAACGACCTCAGGGAATATGTTGAAAATATGTGCGCACTTTGCGGAAGAGCACGGCGGCTAAGCGCTGAGGGAGCTTCCGATGAGCAATGGAATATTCTCTTTGATGCATCCGTCTGCCCGGAGGATCTGCTGCTGCTGGCATACTGCGCGGACAACGATGCCGCCGGATTTGAAAAAGCACAGGCTCAGCTTGCGGGATTTGAAAGGCTTATGGGAAAACCGCACGTAATGGGCAGAGATCTTATTGAAGCGGGACTGAAACCGGACAAAAATTTTTCCGGATATCTGAAATTTGCACACAGCCTTCGCCTCAAGGGAACGGAAAAGAGCGATGCGCTGAAAAAAACGCTTGAATACGCAAAAAATGACAGAAAAAAACCATGAGACTAAATCACAGTCTCATGGTTTTTGATGTGTATCTATGTTTATTTTATCCAGCTGTCGATCTGACCGCGCAGCCAATCCGCCCATTCGCCGATGCCCTCGCCGGTACGTGCGGAGATGGGGATAATTCTGATGTTGGGGTTGAGACGGGTGACGTATCTTTTGCAGGCCTCAAGGTCAAAGTCAAAATACGGCATCACGTCGATCTTGTTTATCAGCAGGCAGTCGCATATTGAGAACATGAGCGGATATTTCAAAGGCTTGTCGTCTCCCTCAGGGACGGAAAGGATCATCGCGTTTTTGACAGCGCCCGTATCAAACTCCGCCGGACAGACGAGATTGCCGACGTTTTCGAGGATCGCAAAGTCAACGTCGCCGGTGCCGAGACCCTCAAGCCCCTGACGCGTCATACCTGCGTCCAGATGGCACATACCGCCGGTGTGAAGCTGAATGACCTTTGCACCGGTTTTCTCTATCGCCGCCGCATCAACGTCGGAGTCAATATCGGCCTCCATAACGCCTATCTTATACTCGTCCTTCAGCGCCGCGATAGTGGCTTTCAGCGTGGTGGTTTTGCCGGAGCCGGGTGAGCTCATGAGATTGAGCAGAAAGGTTTTGTCCTTTTTAAGCTCCTGACGGACTATGTCCGCTTCACGGTCATTGTTTTCAAATACGCTTTTTTTTATCTCAAGTACTCTGAAGCCTTCCATGTATGCACCTCAAAAAATAATATTCTGCAAAGGGTAATATATCACAGCGCCGTTGGCTTTGCAATGCTTTTCGGCGTGTCAGCGCCGCCCTCACGGGAGAAGCGCTTCCGCTTTCTCAAGAAAGCTCTCGTCAAAATCGGCTTTGCTGAGCATATAATCGCTGTCGGCTTCCGGGAGAGAGATGAGCGCGCTTTCAACTATCTCCGAAAGCGCCTCACCGATGGCATCGGTTTTGACGGAAGCGGCATCCGCTGCGGGGGCAAGCCGCGCATCGGATGCCGCCTGTGCGGCGCGGCCGTTTTCAAATATCCAAGCTATGAATGCTGCCGTATCGCGTGTACTGCGGCAGCCGCCGTTTGTAACGGCGAGACCGTAGGCTTCTCCCAGCGTGTCATGGTTGAGGCTTCCTTCGGGCGCGGGAATATCGCACACGGAGACAGTGTCTGCGGCTATGGCTTTAAGCGCGGCGGAGCAGGTAATGACGCACGGTATCGCCCCGTCCGCAAGATATTCCGCGGCATCATTGACGAGAAACGCGATACTGCCCTCAAACGCGGCTTCCGCAAAGGCGTTGTAGAGGGAAAGATACTGCTTATCGCTGTTTATCATGTCAAAATCACCGCCGAACTCAACGCCGAACCTGAGCAGATATATATAAAACTGCTCCGCTATGCTGCTTACCGAAAAAAACGGTTTTCCGGTACCGGCGGTGTAATCGGAAGCGGCGGCAAAAAAAGCCTCAAGACTGTCAAATGCACCTTGCTGAGCAAGGGAATTGCTGACGGCCACGACCGGCACGGAGATTCCGAGCGGGAAAAAGCTGCTGCCGATAGAGCCGTTCCGGCTTGTTATGCTTTTAGGATACGCGGGAGACGCAAACGTCTCCTCCGCGCTTATGTCGGTGAGCTTGCTCCTCCGATACAGCGAAAAAGCGCGGAGATGCGAGCATAGCAGGATATCCGGCGACCCAGTCTCATAAGCATCGGCAAGCTCTGCCTCGCTGTCAAAGCGTTTAAGCTCGACCGGGAGACTTTCTCTTTTCATATCCGAATTATAGCTTTTGACAAGCGCTTCAAGCTCCTGCGCCAGAGGGCTGTCCTTTTCGTACCACAGTGTGACGGCACCGCGGCTGCTGTCTTCTCTCGTGCCGAACAGGACATATATCCCGCCCGCGATGGCAAGGGCAAGTATAACCGCCAGAACTCTGCGTAATTTCATATCTCTCTCCGATTTTACTGCACCGCGTCCGTTTTTTCAAACATCACGTTCTTTTCTTTCATTGAAATTTTTCCGACCCTGTACCCGTATTGCAGCAGCTCCTTTTTGAAGCCGAGAAAAGAGTGATCAAGCGGAAGACCGGCGATTTTTTCGATCTCATCATAGCCGAGTCTGAGCCTGTCCTGCCTGCTGTTTTTTATGTATTCCCAAAGACGGTCGTATTTACTCAATTCTATACCTCACCAATCCGAATCGAAATCCGTGCTGCTGCTGTCCCACGAGTCGGAGGAGCTCCAATCGTAATCGGAATCGTCGGAGTTGCTCCATTTTGAATCGCTTTTGTGAGAATTGTTATAGTCGATATACGCCTGTGAATCGTAGAAGTTTGTTGCGGTGACGCTGCTGTCCCATGTGGGGGAGTAGTAAAAATCCTGTGCAAGCGAGCTGTGGCGCATATCGTCGGGCATAGAATCGCTCTCTATGTACTCCCAATCGTCGAGTGCGCTGTCGAACAGGAACCAGCCCTCATACGGGTCGATTCCCTTGTGGTAGAAGATCCTGTCGTAATATTTATAATATCCGACCTTCGCCTGGGTAAAGCTGTCTTGGTATATGCGCGATCCGGTGAAATCAGACACGCCCAAAGAGCTATCCCACGTTTCCGTGAGGAAATATTTTTCTGCTGTGCTGTTCTTTTTAAGAGGCTCCGGAACATACGAAAGCGGAAATGACCAGTCATCCTCTGCGTCGAGATACATTGACCATGAAGTGCTGTAATTGCACGTATAGCAATAATACACATCATTATTATACCCGTAATATCCGTTTTTTACATCAAGGTCAACGCCGCCGACATACAGGTATGCGAGAACACCGATGATTGCTATGATTTTCCCTAACATCACCCATGGAGAACGTGAGTTTTTCTTCGCCGGTTTATATGACCGTTCGGTCGTGCCGCGGCTGTTCACGCCTTTTTTTACCTGGTTTTTCTTCTGATTTATTATCTCCTCTTTGAGCTTTTGCAGTATCTCGTTCACGGCGTATGCCTCGTCGGTCCCGGAATAGCGGATCGCACGCGTACCGTCGTTCTTGTTTTTATAAACTATAACGTTTCCGCTTTTTTTGTCCTTATATATACCGAAAGCTCGCGGCTGCGTGCAGTTTTCGCCGATGAAAAAGCGTGTTACCTCAAATGGCGGGAGCTTTCTGTCACTGTACCATTTGAGAAGACCCTCGATAGTGACAGGCTGCTCTCTGTTCGTCCTGACGATACCGTCGTTGGGCGCGCCGCAGTTGGGGCATACGGCATTTGTGTCGTCAAAATAATTATCGCAGTAATTGCACTTTATTTTCATTTAGTCCTCCATACGTTGAAGATGGCTGCCAAGCAGGCAGGTCATGCGTTTTTATCCTATGTGATCAGATATCCACTTTTCGTAGTTTTCTTTGCTGTCCGCGCCGGTTTTTGCGGGGGCGATGATATTCCCGCCGCTGTCAACGAGAAAACTCGTCGGCATGCCGACTATATCCTCGGAAAGAAGGGAATCAAGCACGTCGTTATGGAGAAGGCACATAAGCTCTGTTCCGCTGTCCTCAAGCACGTCGAATGCGATTTCCGCCTCATCGGTGTCCGGCGTGTCTGAGTCCCAGAGGATCGTGATGATCTGAGCACCCTTACCGGCAAGCTCCTTGTTAAGCTCGGAAAGCTCAGGCAGCTCTCTGGCGCACGGGGCGCAGTAGCTTGCCCAGACGTTTATCATTGTGACGTCGGCTCTTGAGAAAAGCTCCTCCGAGCTGACCTCGCCGCCGTACAGCTCCTGCGCAGTAAAAGTCAGCGAGCCGAAGGTTTCGGCAGGGGCTGCGGTTTCGGCGGTGTTGACCCTGAAAACGAACACGCCTGCGGCGATGAGCGTAACGGCCATGATAACGGCATATCTCTTCCTGTCCGAAACCTCGAGAGACCTCTCGTCCCGCTCAGACCTCCTGTTGAACACGGTAAACGACAATGCACCATTGGGACAGCATTTCGTACATTCGCCGCAGCGTATGCACTCTGCGCTGTTAGGATTATGTACAACGTCAACATTCATCCTGCACTGTCTTGAGCAGGCGTTGCAGCCGACGCATTTATCCTTATCAACCGTAAGCCGCAGAAAGCTGAACTTCTGGAAAATGCCGTAGAATGCGCCGAGCGGGCAGACATACTTGCAGAACGGGCGATAGATAAAAACCGACGCCAGAACGGTGACGGCAAGAAGAATACCTTTCCAAGCGTACCGCCAGCCGACGGAGCTTTGCAGACCGGGGTTCATCGAAACAAGCGGAAGACCGCCCTCAAGCATACCTACCGGGCAGACGTACTTGCAGAAATACGGGACGGAAACAAGTCCGTTCTCCGCTTTCAGAAACGCGGTAAGCAGAAAGACAAATACAATAAGGAAAAAGTATTTCAGGTACCGCAGTTTTTCGTCGAGCCTTTCCGGAATTTTCAGCTTCGGCGTGGGGATTTTATAAAGCAGCTCCTGTATAAGCCCGAAAAGGCAGAGCCAGCCGCAGACGAACCTCCCCACAAGCACGCCGATGAGGGCAAGATAGCCCAACACATAAAAAGAGAACTTCTTTTTTTCGCCGACGACTGCCTGCAAAGAGCCTATCGGACAAGCGCCGACGGCGCCGGGGCAGGAATAGCAGTTCATTCCGGGAACGCAGAAATTTTTAAGCGCGCCCTTATATATCTTACCGGTAAAATAATTTCCGAATTTTGAATTTTGCGCAATACCCACGATGGTCTGTATCCAGTGACGGAAAAATCTGTGCGCTTTCAGTTTTTTATCAGCCAATTCCTATACACTCCAGACATACGTTAGTCGCTTTTTTGAGTACGACGGCACATTCGCCGCTGCATACCCCACAGACGATAAAGACAAGCGCAAGCACGAGAACGCACCAGCGCAGTATATTCTGCATTTTCCTGCTCATACAAATTAACCTTCCTGAACGTTCGGATACACATTATTATATATTATATATCACAGGCGAAAATTAAGCAATACGCCATTTGTCCCATTTGACATTTTAAATATACTTATATATCATGTAATAAACAGACGGCGGCCGCAGGGGGGGGAACATTTATGCATGGAGAAATCAAAATAACCGTTCTGCGATGCGGAACTATGAGCGTCCTTCCGTATCAGGCGGACATACGGCGGAAGAATCCGCTTGCGCGGCGCGTGGAGCTTCCGGTGAATGTTTTCCTGATCCGGCACCCGGTACACGGAAATATTCTTATAGATACCGGCTGGTCTGCCGATGTATGCGGGATACTTCCGGCATATCTGAAAGACTTTTACCGCCCGAAGATAGGCGAGGGGGAAACTGCGAGGGAGCAGCTTGAAAAAATGGGGATTTTGCCGGAAGATATTGACCTTGTGCTGCTTTCGCATCTTGACGTTGACCATACCTGCGCTCTTCGGGATTTTGCGGGCAGGGCAAAAAGAACGGTCTGTTCGGAGCTTGAGTATTTTTATTCCTGCCGATATGTCTACAAGGCTCGGCAGGTCTGGGATACATGGATGCCGTATATAACAAATGAAAAAGACCGGCTTTGCTATCGCGCAAGCGTTCTCGGCCCTGCCGGCAGAGGCTTTGATATCTTCGGGGACGACAGCGTGATATGCATTTATACGCCCGGACACACCGACGGAAATTTCACAACGCTTGTCAATCAAAGTCCGTCGGACAGATTCAAGGAACACGGAGACGGAAGATACGGCGGAGAATTTGCGGTGATCGCCGGAGACACGGCGTTTTCACGGCGGAATCTTGATGAAATGTCCGTCCCGGGCTACGGCTTTGACAGGCGGATGCAGCTGAGATCAATAGAGTTTCTGAAAAAGCTTGAAGCCGACAGGAATTGCCGCGCCATACTCTTTTCGCACAGCACTCCCGACAATTCCGAGATCATATTAAAATAAATGCTGCAATAAAAAAGCAGGCTGAACCTCCGCTGCCCGTGATGAGAGGTAATGCCTGCTTGTCTGATAATCAGTTTTCTTTGGTGAATACCCAATATCTGCCGAACTGCTTTTTGCTGAACCCGCTCTGCTCAAGTATACCGGCGTCGCTCCCGACGCTGAGCACATATGCGGCGTTGTCCTCCGGGTGGTACGGATCGGCCCACATGCTGTACTTATCGAAGCCGTATGCCGTAAGGTATGCAGCGGGATAATATTCGTATACGACAGTCTCTCTGAACCTCTCCACCGGGGTTTTCGCATAGAAAAGTATCTTCGGGTAAAATGTCCCCTCCTCAAAATAGACATGCTCGCCGCGGCTGTCGGCATAATCGAACGCCTGCTCAAGCCCCCGTGAAAAGTGTGCGTCGCTCTCTCTGACGTAATCGGTAAAATAGTACCGCTCAAAGCCGACGAACAGAACGCAGTAGATCGCGGCGATGACGGCTGCAAATCTCCTGAAAGTTATCTTTTCAAGCGCGTAAATGCCGAGAGCCGTCAGAATGACGATCGGGATAAAGAAGATATTTATCTTAGTTGCGTTCGCCTTGATAAGAAGACACTGCGGCAGACTCACAACAAGCTGGACGAGGAGCAGCAGCTCCGGACAGAAAGCCTTTGTGCGCACAGCTCTGGTTATTCTTGAAATGCAATACCCCAGCCCTACGAGAGCAAATGGCATTGAAATGTAATAGAAAAGGCCGTATTTTGTCGGGCTGTTCCATATCGTCCTGTCGGTCTGGTGTACGAAAATGTATTTGAGCAGCTCAAGCTTTTTTGCCTTCTCGTCAAGAGAAAGCTCCCCGCTGCGCATATAAAGCATTTTGGGTATGGAGAAAAACGGCGTGCGTATTTCGTCTATCCAGCCGAAATTGATTGCAAGGAATAACATGAGCGGGGCGGCCATGACTGCAAGCACAACTGCCGAGATAACAACATACCTGTTGAATTTCAGCTTTTTTTTCGCAAAGCAGTAGACGTACTGGAGCAGGATTATGAAAGGCGTGTATATCCAATATGTTGCGTAGCAGTAGAGAGAAAGACCGTACATAAAAGCGGAGAGAACAAGGTATACCGGCTTTTCAAGACCTTTTACAAAAAACAGAAGCCCGAAAAGCAGAAATGCCGGTGTGAGGTTCGATTCCAGCCCCCAGCGGGAGAGAATAATGTGCCACGGGCATATTGCCAGCATGAGCATGGAAAGCAGAGCCGCTTTTCTGTCAACAAGTCTTCTGACGAGAGAATACACCGCCGGCAGGCTCAGTATCGCGGCAATGACCTGCGGCAGACGGATGACCCAAACTTTAAGCCCGAAAAGCGCGATAAACGGCATCATAAGATAGCTTTCAAGAGCGTTCATGCCGCTGCCCCACGCGGTGAGATATATGGGATAGTTATAGCCTGCGGTGTCCATGCCGTATTTGAGAATAGAATACGCTTCATATCCGGCAAAGGCTTCGTCCTGATTGATATCCCCCGGTACAATGCCGAACTGATATACCCTTGCAAAGACGCCCGCAAGCAGGATAAGTACAAAAAATATTCTGTTTTTTTTCTCATCGCCGAGAGAGTTCAACTGTCTGTTCATATTGGCGCTCCGCATAAATGCAAAATCTTTCCGTTATTATACTGCATTTTGCCCTTTATTGCAACGAATAAGCACGAGATGAACAGACTATCAAAAAACTGTGTTTTAAAGTCAGATAACAGAGCAGCGGGGGAGCCTGAGGGGGCAAGGCACGCCTCAAATCGGATAAACCGCCGTCGAAAGCGCGGTCAAAAAAGTCCTGTAAGGACTTTTTTGACAAGCTGGATGAAAATACTTTGTTGCACAGGCAGGGGCGGAATGGTATAATCTTTTTACACTTTAAGCGGAATCATGATAAAAGAGGTCATTCGGATGGGAGAAATTTCCAAAAAACCGAACACGTTGGATAAAAAGCGCTGTTACCTTATCCTTGCGGCGCTTGCGATACTTGGCACAGCCGCTTTCAGACTGCTGTCACATTCCCGGGACAGTACGCGCTACTGCGCGGTGCTTGGTTTTTCGCAGGGCGACGCCGCAGCGCTCTGGGCGTTTGAGAGCGTTATCGTGCTTGCGATGAGCGCCGTGCTTTTATATGCCGTATATGAGCTGCTGTTCGGAAAGCCGGATATGCCGCGCCTTTTTACCGGCCTTGTATTTGCATTCGGGATGATTTTTCTGCTGACGATCTCTCCGCTGTCAGTTGCGGATGAGAAGACGCATTTTGAGGCGATATACGAGCTTAGCTGCAAGCTCCTGCGGCGCACGGTCGATCCGGCGTTTGCGTCGTTTGAAGGGTTCTCCAATCATCTCAACGTCTGTACCGGTTATCTCCGCGTTCTGCACGATTTCGGCGGCGGCTATGCTTTTTCCGGCAGCGTTGAGCGCGATATCGTTTCCTCTATGTGGACGCTTACATACACCGCCGAATATATTCCGCAGATGATCGGCTTCTCGATCGCGCTGCTTCTTGGCAGGAACATGGTCACGGCGTTCATGCTGGCAAGGTTTTTCAATCTTCTTTTTTATGTGCTTTGCGTGTACCTTGCTTTGAAGCGAAATTCCAAATTCAGGACGCTTCTGGGGCTTGCCGCGCTTATGCCGATGGCGCTCCAGCAGGCGGCGTCGCTTTCGTATGACAATTTCATAAATGCGCTGTCGCTGCTGCTGCTTGCCTCGCTTCTTGAGGCAGTGTTTTCCGGTGAAAAGCTCAGTATAAAAAAGCTGCTGTTCATCTTCGTTCCGGCGGCGCTTCTTGCCCCCGCCAAGGGAGTCTACTGCCTTATCATCCTGCTTTTCCTTTTCATTCCGAAAGAGAGCTTTTCGGGACTGAAGATCGGGAAAAAAGGCTGCTTTGCCCTGCTTCTGGGTGCGTGTGTGCTGATGTTCGCGTTCGTCTCGGCACCGTCCATGGTGAGGATAATGACAAGCGTCCGCCCCGGCTTTGAAACGACCGGCGACAGTCAGTATACCGTCTCGTATATTTTCTCACACCCTCTTGATACAGCCAAAATTTTTGCCGATACCTTCAATGTGTATATCCTGCAATGGCTCGGCGGCGCGGTGGGCTATACTCTCAGCACCTACTCGCTTGACCTGCCCGCGTGGATAGTTCCCGTTTATTTCGCGCTGCTCATTCTCTCGGTGCAGAATGTCAGCGGCGGCGGGACGGCGCTTCGGCGCGGTATGCGTCCTGCGCTTCTTGTCTACTGCGCAGTCGTTATCTTTTTGTTTATGATGACAATGTTCCTCACATGGATACGCGATACGGACAAGATAATCGCCGGCGTTCAGGGACGTTATTTTATCCCGGTCATACCGGCGCTCATGCTCTGTCTGAACTCAAGGCTTGCTGAGCTGAAGAAAGACCCGACACGCGCCCTTGTGATCGCCGCATTGCTCCTTCTTGCGAGAACCGTCCTTGAAATTTTATCATATACGCTTTTCAGCTCTGTCTGAAAGAAGCGCTGAGAGCAAACGGCGAAAAAGCCTGAAATTTTTGTCCGCAAAAAAGGTATTGTCTCATAATGGAATTGAGACAATACCTTTTCATTTTCTTTATCAGCCCCAGCTTGCGTAGAAGTTGGAGTAGTCCGCACCCTGGCTGGCGGCTTCATATGTGCCGCTGAGCTTTGCAAGCACACGGTTGTATGCATCCGAGCCTTCCGGATAAGGTGTGGGGCAGTAGTTGTTGTAATTGTCCGCCATTGCCGCCGCGCCGTCAAGATTGCTGCTTACGCAGCAGGGGACAGAGGTGAAGCCGTCGGTCGTCACGGTGCCGTCAATGTCGCGTTTGACCGTCACCTGAACGATTGCCGTGTCGGGGTCGGACGGGCGTGTACTTCCGCCGAACACCCAGTTGCCCAGACTGTAAAGAATAAGACCGTCGTTATACTTCTCAATAGGCTGGAGACAGTGCGGATGGCTGCCGTAAACAAGGTCGCAGCCTGCGTCAATGACGGCGTGGGCGAGGTTGGTCTGATTGTCGTTGGGCGTATAATAAAGCTCCGAACCCCAATGGAACATACAGATCACATAGTCCGCGCCCTGCTCCTTGAGCGACTGCACAGCCGCGACAGCCTCATCCGTTTTGAGATCGGGACGCATGTCGTTGCCGGCCGTGTATATGCCGAGCTTCAATCCGTGCTGCGTTTCCACTATCTGCGCCTGACCTTCAATGCCGAACGGCATTGCGCTTGCCTGCAATGCGGCGACGGAGCTTTGGAAGCCTGCGTCAAGGAAGTCCATCACGTGGTTGTTGGCATGGGTAACGAAATCTACCCCGCCTTCCTTGAGTATATTTATGTACGAGGTCGGCGTAAGGAAATAGAACATCGCCTGTGTCGAATGTGTGAGCTGTGTGTCGGAAAGCGTACACTCAAGATTTGCAAGGGTGTACTCATCGTCCTTGAAATACTGCACCGTATTCGAGAACGGATAGGCGTAATTTGTGCCTACCGTCAGCGGAAGCCCGACCTGGTTTTTCTCAAACTGCGCGGAGGACCACAGCGTACAGTCGCCTATGCAGGATATGGTGAAATATTCCGGCTGCGGTTCCGGCGTAGGCTCCGGCGTTGCAGCGGGCGTGTCGTCCGCAGGCTCCGGAGAAGGCGCGGCGGCCTGTTCCGCCGCAAGAGCTTCGGCAGAAGCAGCCGCCTGCATCTCGGCCTGCTCCGCCATGACAAGATCCGTTCTCAGCACAACGATAAGCAGCAGGGCAAGAACCGATAATATGAATAAAAAGGCTTTCAGAACTGTTTTCATCCGTTATTCCTCGAATTGCTGTGTGTTAGACTTTATTATACAATTTCCGAAAACTTTAGTCAAGCACAACACTTAAGCATAAGGGGAGTAACCGAAAACGGAGAAAATAAAAAAGCCGCACAGACGGCGGCTTTTATATGAACGCATAAGCAAAAGATGAATAACCGCTTAAAAACGGGTTCGGTTATTCGCCTTTGCTTAAAGCGGTGAATTTTAGTCTGCCGCTTCGGAATTACCCGGGGTGGGCAGTAACCCCAAAATATAAATACTGATTAGAATCCGAGATTTTAATCAGGGATGTGTATCTATCCACTGTTAAACTATATGTATCTTACCGGAAAATTATTACCAAATTTAGGAAAATATTTTAAAATTCCGAAAATATGCCATGCCGCACGACAGTCAAACCGCTTGCAGGATGCAGATACGGATGATATAATACAAAATCGGAAAAACGTATCATCAAAACGAGGTCACGGATGATGTATAACAAAGAAAAAAAGAACAGGCTTCCGCTGGAGCATTGGCAGATAATAAGCGTGGGACTTGCGATATTCGACGCTGTGGCGGTGAACGCCGCATTTTATATCGCGCTCTGGCTCAGGTATGACTGCAAATTTGCGGAGATACCATTTTTCTATATAGACGCTTTGAAGACGATCGCGCCTATTTATTCCATAATATGCATCATTATCTTCAAGCTGTGCAGAATGTATAATACGATATGGCGCTTTGCCGGTGCGCATGAGGTGTATCTTGCCTTTCTTGCAAACGGATTGAGCCTTGCCGCGCAGCTTTTGCTGACAACGGTCGTTGCAAAGCTTTTGGGCGTTGCGATCGGCTTTGCGCGTATGCCGGTTACATATTACTGCATAGGCATTATCCTGCAATTCATTTTTGTAATGGGGATAAGGTTTTCATACAGGATAATACTTGGCATACACAGCAGGCGCGCCTCAAGCGGCACAAAGCGCGTGATGCTCATCGGCGCGGGCGCTGCCGGACAGATGATATTGAGAGATCTGAACCGCTCACATTCCAATTCTGACCGTATCTGCTGCATTATAGACGATAATCCCAACAAATGGAACAGATATATGGAGGGCGTGCCGGTCGTCGGCGGCAGAAACGACATTTTTTCAAGCGTAAAGAAGTACCGCATCCAGAAGATAATCCTTGCCATACCGAGCGCGACGCCGGAGCAGCGCCGGGATATTCTCAGCATATGCAGTGAAACGGAGTGTGAACTCAAGCAGGTCGCAGTGCTGTATCAGAAAATGGGGCAGATCGTGGACGCTTCGTCAATACGCGACGTGTCTATTGAGGATCTTCTCGGCCGCAAGCCGATAGAGGTCAACATGGATGAGGTTTTCGACTTTATAAGCGGCAAGACGATCATTGTTACGGGCGGCGGCGGCTCGATAGGCAGCGAGCTGTGCCGTCAGATAGCGGCGCATAACCCCAAGACGCTCATCATATTCGATATTTACGAAAATAACGCCTACGATATACAGCTTGAGCTTAAGGACAGATACCCGCATCTTGATCTGGTCACGCTTATCGGCTCCGTGCGCGACAGCAGGAGACTTGAAAACGTCTTTGAAAAATACAGACCCGAGATAGTTTTCCACGCCGCCGCGCATAAGCATGTGCCGCTTATGGAGGACAGTCCGTGCGAATCCATAAAGAATAACGCCATCGGTACATACAAAACCGCATATGCCGCGATGACCCACGGCTGCAAACGCTTTGTGCTGATCTCAACGGATAAAGCCGTGAACCCCACAAATGTGATGGGTGCGTCCAAGCGCCTTTGCGAAATGGTCATACAGACCTTTGATAAGATGATCAAGACGGGGAGAGCCGCCGAGCTTCCCGCGCTCAGCACGCATATACATCCTGCGGATTATTGGGACGGGCAGACGGGTACGGAATTTGTCGCGGTGCGTTTCGGCAATGTTCTCGGCAGCAACGGCTCCGTTGTGCCGTTATTTAAAAAGCAGATAGCGAAGGGCGGTCCCGTTACGGTGACGCATCCCGATATAATAAGGTATTTCATGACTGTGCCGGAGGCGGTGAGCCTTGTATTGCAGGCGGGCGTGTATGCCGGCGGAGGAGAGATATTTGTTCTTGACATGGGCTACCCGATGAAGATCGACACTCTTGCGAGGAATCTTATCAAGCTTTCCGGGTTAAGACCGGATGTGGATATAAAAATAGAATATACAGGACTGAGGCCGGGCGAAAAGCTCTATGAGGAAAAGCTCATGGAGGAAGAAGGGCTTGAAAAAACGCGTAATAACCTTATTTTTGTCGGCCATCCGCTGGCATTTGATGAGAAGCGGTTTCTTGTAAATATTCAGGAGCTTATGGAAGCGGCCTACGCAAACCGCGACGATATCAAAGAGCTTGTGAAAAACGCCGTTTTCACCTATACGCCGGATGCGAGATGTGAAAAGACGGACAGACAGCCCGCCGCCGCAGGGGTGTGAGCGCAGGAAGCAGACTGCTGCCGACGGGGAGCAATGAGTCGCCGCAGAGCGATGACAAAAGTCATGGTTCTGCGGCGTTTTTAGTGTTGGTTACATATGATCGTGCGATCCGAACCGACAACACCGGCTGGAGAAGACGCATATTCGGCAAAAACGCTTGCATAAATACATTGCATCGTATATAATATTTGCCAAGGGGTGATTGCATACTATGCTTTTTGTTGCGGGAAACACGGCTATGTTCTGGCTTGCGGTTATGATAGTTTTGCTGATAATCGAAGGCGTCGTACCGGGGCTTGTGTCGGTATGGTTTGCCGCGGGTGCGCTTGCGGCGATGATATCGGCTTTGTTTGAGGCTCCTTTCTGGCTCCAGACGGTGTGGTTTCTTATTGTGTCTATCGCATCGCTGTGCCTTACGAGACCTTTGGTGAAAAAATATGTCAATTCAAAGGTTCAGCCGACGAATGCCGATGCGCTTATCGGGAAAGAATGCATTGTGACCGAGAGCATAGACAACATCGCCGGAGAAGGCGCGGTCAAAATTTCCGGGCAGGTATGGACGGCGCGTTCGACCGACGATTCAGTTAAAATCGCGCAGGGTAAGATCGTTACCGTAAAAGAAATTCGCGGCGTCAAACTTATTGTAGAATAAACAGGAGGTATAAAATGGCGGTTATCGGTATATTGATAGTTGTTTTTCTTGTTCTCATTATTGCGAATATACGTATAGTCCAGCAGGCAAAGGCCGTTGTTGTCGAGCGTCTCGGCGCGTATAAAACGACGTGGAACGTCGGTCTGCATGTAAAGGTTCCCATAATCGAGAGAATTGCAAAGGTGGTTTCTTTAAAAGAGCAGGTTGCGGACTTCCCGCCCCAGCCGGTTATCACCAAGGATAATGTCACAATGCAGATAGATACCGTCGTGTATTTTCAGATCACCGACCCCAAGCTCTATACCTACGGTATCGAGCAGCCTATGGTTGCGATTGAAAATCTTTCCGCGACGACGCTCAGAAATATCATCGGCGATCTGGAGCTTGACCAGTGCCTTACGAGCCGCGATATCATAAACTCCAAAATGCGCACCATTCTTGACGAGGCGACCGATCCTTGGGGCATCAAGGTAAACCGTGTTGAGTTGAAGAATATTCTTCCGCCCAAAGAGATCCAGAACGCAATGGAAAAGCAGATGAAAGCGGAGCGCGAGCGCCGCGAAGCGATCCTCAAAGCCGAGGGTGAAAAGAGAGCGGCTATCCTTGAGGCGGAAGGCGAAAAGGAATCTGCGATACTCAGGGCGGACGCAAAGAAGCAGCAGCAGATACTTGAGGCCGAGGGTGAAGCGGAGGCGATCCTCACGGTTCAGAAAGCGACTGCCGAGGGTATCCGTCTTATCAACGAGGCGGCGCCGAGTGATGCGGTTATCCGTCTGAAAGCGCTTGAGGCATTTTCCGCCGCGGCAAACGGCAGCGCGACCAAGATAATCATACCCAGTGAGATCCAGGGGCTTGCGGGACTTGCAGGCGGGGTAGTTGAAGCGGTCAAGGAAAAGTAAAACGCACGGCTGGAAGCTAATTATAAGAAGGGAAAACCGGCGGGAAAACCGCCGGTTTTAATAAGGAGAAGATGATGAGCAGAGCAGCAGAATTTTTGAACGGACACCGTATGTCCCCGCAGCTTGTTGACCCTATGATCTACGCAAAAAAGATGCTTGAGGATATGGAGGCGGGGCTTCGCGGGGATAAAAGCTTTATGCCCATGATACCTACATATATCAAGGCGGACGGGGTCATTGCGAAAAACAGACCTGTCATAGTCATAGATGCGGGAGGGACAAATTTCCGCTGCGGTGTTGCCGAATTTACGGATGAAGGCTGCCGCCTGACGGATGTTGAAAAGCATAAGATGCCGGGAATCGGAAAAAGCGCAACGTGGGAGGAATTTATTTCCTTTACGGCGGATAAGATCCAGCATATGACGGACAAAACCGATCTGATCGGCTTCTGCTTTTCGTATAATGCCGAAATAACTCCGGAAATTGACGGCAGGGTAAAGCGTATTGATAAGGAAGTTGTTATTACCGGTTCTACGGATAAGCTTGTCGGGAAGTCACTGTCGGAGGAGCTTGAGCGGCGCGGTATTCCGGGAAAGCGTGTTTTTGTTCTCAATGACACCGTTGCGGCGCTGCTGGGCGCATCCTATAAGCTTGACAAGTCAAAATACAGCGGCTTCATCGGGCAGATAAGCGGTACGGGGGCAAATACCTGCTGTGTGCTCCCATACAGCAGAATAGGCAAGCTTGCCAGAAACGACGATGTTTCTATCCTTATAAATCTTGAGTCCGGCCTTTATGCCGGAATCGAGCAGGGCGATTTTGACCGTGTACTTGACAGAAACAGCAATAATCCCAATGACAAAATAATGGAAAAAATGGTATCCGGTGCGTATCTCGGCGAGATAGGGCGGCTTTGCATAACTGCGGCGGCCGACGAAGGGTATCTTTCAGAGGGCGCAAGCCGTAAAATAAAGGCGCTCGGGCATATCGATACGGCTGTCCTTGATGCGTGGGCTTGTAAAAACGGGCTTGACGCGGTGTGTGAGACCGAGGAAGACAGAGAGTTCGTCGTGGAACTGAGTATTGCGCTCTTTGACCGTTCGGCAAGGTGTATGTGCTCAAACCTGACCGGCATTATGCTGCTGACGGGAGCGGGGAAGGACAGAGACAAACCCGTATGCATATGCGCGGAGGGTTCGCTTGTGGATAAAAGCAGGTATTTTCGTCCCTTCCTTGAAGCGCATCTCAAAAAATATGCCGAGGAGGGACTAGGGCTTTATTCCGAACTGCATATCGGCTATGAAACAACGCTTCCAGGGTCTGCCGCTGCCGCGCTCCTCAACGCCTGATATTTTTAATTAATAATAATTATAAAACCGCACTGACCGTTGCATGAACAAAGGTCAGTGCGGTGCTGCTTTCCCGCTTTGCGGTTTTCAGGAGAGGAGCGCATCGAGTTTCTCTGCCCAGAACTTATAGCTCCTTGCACCAATGGCGATGCCGTTGTATAAGGTGCGCAGCTCTTCGGCAGCGTCGGTATCAATATACGCGGTTATTTCGCTCTCCGGAAGATCAAGCTGGACAAGGCGGCCTTCACTGTCGAGAATTATGGTAGAGGGAATGGCGGGGGCGTCAAAAAGACTGAATGCATCGCTGTCTGTTCCGTCTCCGATGCAGACTGTGGCGTAGGTAAGGCCGTTTTTCATGATCACGTCCTCGGCGCCGTCAGCGTCGCTGTAAAGACCGACCATGTTTATCCCCCTGTCTTTGTAGTCTTCGTAGAGCTTTTCAAGATCAGGCAGTTCTCCCTTACAGGGACCGCACCATGGTTCCCAATAGTTGATGACGGTGTATTTGTATTCGGCAAGTGTGCTGTTGTCAAAGGTGTTTCCATTGTCGTCGATAACGGAGAAGTCCGCTATACGGTAGGAAATGCTTCCGTCTTCCGCAGTCTCGGCCATCTCAATTTTGTAAGTATAGTCGATGTCCGGACTTGCGCCGTCGAAAAGGCTGACCACGACCATCACGTATGTAAAAACGCCGGCTATTGCGAGAACGAGACCTACCCCGATAAGTATTGCCGGAACCTTGACGGATTTTTTCTTAACAGCCCGTATAATAAGGATTATAAGATCCGCCAGAATCATCAGCAGACCTATGATCACGGCAGCAAAACCTGCATAAAAAAGCATGAGCATATTTATTCTTTCCTCCATAATTATATGTGGTTCGCATTATATCACACATAAGGATAAATGCAAAGTTTTTCAAAATAAATCTATCGGATCAATGCAGAAAACGAAGGAGGATCATATCATAACAGATATACCCGTATTCGAATTTTGCATTTCACTAATCGGGAAAAATGAATATAATTTATTTGAACTAACTGCAATTGTGCGCGTCGGCATTGATGCAGATCCAAAGAGCGTATGAATGTCCTGGCAGGGGAAAAGCCGATGTCAATATAGTTTGAAAGCGGGCAGAATATGTGCTATTATATACGCAAGAGGGAGCAGTGGCGTTGTGACCGATGAGACGGGAGCAAAGCGCCGCCGGAATGAGCTGAAACCCTCAATTTGCCGACGATCGGAGCACATAATGAACGCACAGCAGCTGAAATACGTAATAGAAGCGTGGAAATGCGGTTCAATCAGTAAAGCGGCGGGAAAGCTGTATATTACGCAGCCGAACCTGAGCCGGACGATCAGATCGATAGAAGATGAGTATAATATAACCATTTTCGCAAGAGGAGCTTCGGGAATAGAAGTTACGCCTGAGGGATACGCATTTCTGACGGAAGCGGAAAAGCTTGCAGGTCAGTGGGAGAGCTTTGAGGAGCGATTCCGGAGCAGGGCGGAAAAGGGGCTTGGGTTCCGCATAGCCGTGCCGCGGGCAAGCTATCTGTCGCACGCGTTTATCACGACTGTGAACGCGCTTGATGATGTAAAGCCTTTTGAGATCACGTATTATGAGACAAATAATGCGGATATAATCAACTGCGTGTCACGCCTCGGATATGATCTGGGAATACTGAGGTTTCCGGTCGAATTTGAAAGCACGTATAAAAAGGAGCTTGCGGAACAGCAATTGACATTCCGCAGCATATATACCTTCAGCTATACGGTCATAATGTCTTCGACGCACCCTATGGCGGGCAGGAAACAAATCAGACTGAGCGAGCTTGTTCCGTATATCGCCCTTGTTCATGGGGACAATCATTCCGTGAGGTTTTCGGACAATGAAACGGATCAGCTCTATAAGATAAGGCAGTTCAGCAGCAGAATAACAATATATGACCGCGGGATACAGTTTGAGTTTCTCAAAACGATCCCGGGAACGTTCATGCTTGTCTCGCCAATGCCGGAGGAGATACTCAAGGCCTATGACCTCGTCCAGATAAAGCTTGACAGAGACGATGTGGGAATGTTTGAGGATATGCTAATAATGCAGAAGAATCACATATTTTCTGTATTTGAAAAGGATTTATTAAATAATATATTTGCCGAACAGAAAAGAGACAAAGCGCTGCTGCTTTAGCAAATAATTATTTTAATAATATACATATATAGTTTGGTGCGTTTGTAGTATTTCGTGTAAGTAGGAGAGAGAATATGCGTAACACACATGGAACCGTCGAAAGTATAAGAGAGATCGTATTTGAAGAGATCGCCAAAGTTGCATACGATAACCGCGGCCTGAAGGATCTGGATAACCTGCCGTATGAGCTGCTGCCCGGCAACGTCGCGCAGTACAGGGACAGCGTTCTTAAAGAGCGCCAGATCATCGGCGAGAGACTCCGCCTTGCGTGCGGGCTGCCCCTGCGCCAGTCTGACAGATATGAACCGCTGAGCGACGGCGTGGAGGAAGCGGAGGTTCATGAAAAATATTATACGCCGCCTCTTGTTAACGTTATCCCTTATGCCTGCAATGCCTGTCCGGAGAAAAAGGTCGTTGTCACATCGAACTGCCAGGGCTGCGTTGATCACCCCTGCCGCACGGTTTGCCCGAAAAAAGCGATTTCCGCCGACAAAGGCGGGAAAAGCGTCATTGATGAAGAGCTGTGCATAAAATGCGGCAAATGCATCGAAGCCTGCCCATACGGCGCTATCGGCAAACTTGAGCGCCCATGTGCCAAGGCCTGCGGGATGGACGCGATAAGCTCAGACGAGTTCGGCCGCGCCAAAATCAACTATGACCTGTGCGTATCCTGCGGACAATGCATGGCAAGCTGCCCGTTCGGCGCTATTGCCGATAAGAGCCAGATATATCAGCTTATAAAATCCATTATGGCAGGAGATAAGCTTATCGCGGTCGTCGCGCCCGCGTATATAGGGCAGTTTGCCGGAAGCACACCTGCAAAGTTCAAAAAAGCGATGAAGATACTCGGCTTTGAAGATACGATAGAAGTGTCGATCGGTGCGGATCTGTGCACAATTGATGAAGGAAACGACTTTATTGAAAAGGTTCCCGCCGAACAGCCGTTTATGGGCACATCCTGCTGCCCTGCGTGGAGTGTTATGGCAAAGCGTTTTTTGGGCGCTCAGGCAAACTGCATATCCATGACGCTTACCCCTATGGTCATTACCGCAAGGTTCGTGAAAAAAGAACATCCGGACGCGAAAATTGCTTTCATAGGCCCATGCGTGGCGAAAAAGCTGGAGGCAAGCCGGAAGAGCGTAAAATCCGAGGTCGATTTTGTCCTCACCTTTGAAGAGCTCAACGGAATGTTCGCCGCAAAAAAGGTAGTCTTTTCAGAGCTTGAGACCGATAAGGATGATGAGATAAGCGCCGGAACAGGCGCCGGCAGGGGCTTTGCCGTTTCCGGCGGAGTGGCGCAGGCCGTCAAGGACTATATTTCAAAGATCAGACCCGATATGGAAGTAAATGTCGAGTGCGCAGACGGACTTAAAAATTGCAAAAAAATGCTTCTTATGGCAAAGGCCGGAAAACGGAACGGCTATCTGCTCGAAGGCATGGCCTGTCCGGGCGGGTGCATAGCCGGCGGCGGAACGATAACACCGGTTGCACAGTCGCAGAAAAATGTTGAGGCATACAAAAAAGCGGCGGAGTACGCCGGCGCGGATGAAAGTCCGTATGCGGGCGAATGAGGAGCAGCTTTTATGAAAACTAAAAAAGCCAGTCCTACAAAATTTATTGCTACGGCGGCGGTCGGAATCGCAATGGTGATCATTGCCCAGCTTCTTGGGAAGGTTATACCGGCGGCGCTTGTCCCGCTTCTCGGAATATCCGCGTCGCAGCTTATTACGGGCAGTCTCGTTAACTGCGTACTGTTTGTGTTTTCCGAAATTTTTGGTATGTACTGCGGAATATCAATAGGTATTTGTTCCGCGGTAATCGCCTCGTTTATCGGGGTAGGTCCGTCAATTGCCGCCATCGTGCCGATCATTGCCTGCGGAAACGCACTCCTGTGCCTTATATACTGCTGCATGAAGAAAGTATCGCGTATATTGGCTGTGGTCGTGTCGGCGGTTGGTAAATGCGCTTTCCTCTGGATAGGCGTGTCTGTCGCACTGTCTTTTCTGTCTTTGAAGCAGGCGCAGGCAAGCATGCTTACGCTGATGTTCTCCTGGCCGCAGGGGATAACGGCATTGGCCGGAGGGCTGATCGCCGCCGTTATAAGCAAACGTATTGCCCCGCACCTGAAGCACTGAATAAAGACACTTCCGTTTTATCGCAATCAGGAGACCGAGGCGGCTGTTTCTTCAGCCGCCTCGGTTCTCTATTCCTCGCTGTTGTGCTGCTGCCCCAAACAAGACGAAAACGACAGCGGTATATTAATTACAATAACACAGGATTAGCTTTTTGGCGGTTTATTAGCTGTGAGTTGGATACGAGGCGTTTTCCATTTGCCGGATGCAATGAATACTGCACATATTCCGCAGCTTACAAACGGCGCAATACTGTATGCGATTGCTATCCCGTCAACCCCCAGTGCAGTGCAGCGGCTGAATACCCATGCTAATAGATACCGAACGAGATATGCCGAAATAACGGCACACCAAAACGGAACCATTGTGTGTCCCGAGCCGGTCAGCGTGCCAAAAAGACAGAACATGATGTTTTCGGCAATAAACCCAATGGCAAAAAAACGCAGATAGCGTATGCCGGTATAAACAACTGTCTGCTCATCTGTGAATAGCAAAAGCATCCCTGCCGGACAAAGTTCGCACAGCATTGTTATCACAGCGGCAACAGACGCAACAAGCATGCAACCGGCGCGAAGAGCGCGCAGTATGCGGTCAAATGCTTTTTGCGGATAATTTTGTGCGGTCATAGTTATCATTGCCGCCATCATCGCCTGCCCGGCGAGAACGGTGAAGTTCCATATCTTAGTGACGGCGCCGGCGGCGGCGGAAGCATTCACGCCAAAATAGTTGATAAGCCCGCCTATGAGCATGAAACTTGAGTTTGTCAGCACCATCTGCACTATCTGCGGAGAGCACAGCCTCATCAGTGCGCCAAGCGGTTTTCGGGCATAGAAAAAGTCCACCGTAATTCTATCAGAATTACGGTGGACTTATGGTGGACGATACAAGACTCGAACTTGCGGCGGCCTGCCGCTTATGCGGCCGGCATTCGCCGCCGTATCCGCACGGCGGCGCCGTGCTCAACGTGCTTCGCACGAGGTCACAAGTTCGAGCGGGTCTGTTCGCAGATAGAAAAAACCCGTAGAACCGAAGCTCTACGGGACTTTGTGGTGGAGCGACTTGAGTTAAATCCGAACCGAAGGCCGCCTGAATTTCCGCAAGTGTGATCGTTTCTGTTCCGTCCTTGAAGTTGTAGGTAAAGACCAGCTTATCGTCAAACACATAGATGGAATTGATGAACGTGTCGATGATCTGCTTCTGATACTGCGGGTCGTCTACGTTGCCATACTTGAAGCGGCTGATCCAACTGACTACCTGCTCTTTTGTGTAGCGCGGCCTTGCCATCTGCGCCTGCAATATGGACAGCTTCAACTCTTCCCGCTGCATTTCCAGCTTCTCCAGCCGCTCCTTTGTGGAGCGCGTCAGGATGCCCTGCTGAATGGCGTTGAGCATATTGTCAATGGCTTTTTCACATTCAGTCAACTGCTGGCGCATGGCTGGGAGAGAGGTATCTTGCTTTTCCTGCAAGGCCACGATTGCTTCCGCAATGCGGCTGATTTCATCGTCCTGCAATACGCGCTGCACCGTCACAAGAACTGCCGCCCGTTCGATCCAATGCTTTCTGACAGCTTTTCGCTTGCAGCCCAGCTTTCGCTTCGCACCGCCGCATTTGTAGTAATAATGTTTGACGCCCTTTGTGCTGCTGGTGCCGCTTTCCCCGGCCATCAGCCGTTCGCAAGTTCCGCAGAACAGCTTCGTTGTCAGCAGATATTCTTCCGTCGCTTTGGCTTTGGCGGGGGCTTTTTTGTTGAACGCCATACGCCGCTGCACCCGGTCAAACAAGTCATCGTCAATGATTGCAGGGATTCCTTTGGGGATGATCACGCTCCCATACTGGTACTCGCCGATGTACTTCCTGTTTTTGAGGATCAGACTGATCCCACCGATTTTGAATGCCTTGCCCTTTTTCGTTTTCAGCCCACGTCCGTTCAGCGAAGCCGTGATCTCGCTGATGCTCTCGCCGCTGTCATAACGAGTGAATATCTCCGTTACCAGCGGGGCGGTCAGAGGATCGACGGCAAGCACACCGTCTGTGCCTACCACATACCCCAGCGGCGTATTTCCGCCGTTGTTTTTGCATTTAAGCGCGTTCTCTTTCTGTCCGCGCTGTATCTTCTCGGACAGCTCAGCGGAGTAATATTCGGCGTAGCCTTCCAGCATGGATTCAAGGATGATACCCTCCGGCCCGTCGGAGATATTCTCCTTGACGGATACGACCTTCACGCCGTTCTTTTTCAGAATCCGCTTGTAGTGGGCGCTGTCATAGCGGTCACGGGAAAAACGGTCGAGTTTCCATATCAGCACCACATCGAACAGCTTTTGCTCGCTGCCCTTTATCATATTTTGAAATTCTGGTCGGTCTGCGGTTCTGGCGGACAACGCTCTGTCGATATAGCTGCGGAGGATGGTGATGCCGTTTCGTTCGGCATACTCCGTACACTCGCGGAGCTGGCCTTCGATGGATTCTTCTCGCTGGCTGTCCGAGGAATAGCGGGCGTAGATAACAGCTTTCATTTTTCGTCCACCTCCGAGAGCATCTGCACAAGCGTTGCCTTCAATCGTTCGTTCATAGCCGAGCCGGGGTCGAAGCACATTTCCACGAACCGCGCCATTTCGGGATTGTTCAGGCCGAGCTTCACGCAGTTGTTATAGATCATGCCATGGGGGTCGTCCGTCCTGCCGAAAATGTAGTCCAGCGATACGTCAAAGTAGTCGGCGTATTTCAGAAAAACCTCCGGGGAGGGCGTGGAATCGTCGATCTCGTACCGGGCAAGGGCGGATTGGGAAACGTCAAATTCCTTTGCCAGCTTTGCCTGCGAGAGCCTGACGCTTTCGCGCAAGCCCCTGAGCCGTTCACCGATGATTTTCAAGGCTGCGTCACCTCCTTTTCTGTTTCAAGTATACCCGGAAACAGAGAATGTGTCAATGATATATTCACATAACACCGCGATTCTCGGACGCGCCGCAGGCGAAGAAAGCTCCGCAGGAGCGCAGCCGATTTTGCAAAAATCGTTCAAAGGGGCTTGGGGACAAAT
>UROG01000032.1 GCA_900549485.1 uncultured Eubacteriales bacterium | reverse complement strand
AAGGCCCGCCTCAAATTGGATAAACCGCCGTCGAGAGCCTTGAGATATCAAGGCTTTCGACAACAGCATTTTGAACACTTTCAAAATGCTCGGCGGGAAGCGCGGTCAAGAGCAGCGCCGCATTATCTACGGCGCTGCCCTTTTTACTGGTTGAGTAAGAGCGTATAAAGATCCGATCTGCGGTTTTTCATTATAGGAAGCTGCTGCCTTATACTGCTGATCTGATCGGTGTCGATTTCGCAGATAAGCACACCGGGAGCCTCATCAAGCTCCTCGATTACATCCCCCCAGGGCGATACGGCAATGGAATGTCCGTAAGATACGTAAGGTCCATCCACATCTCTCGCAGGAGCGCAGCCGAACATGAAGAGCTGATTATCCAAAGCTCTTCCCCTGAAGTGTGTCTGCCAATGCGCGGGTCCTGTGGTCATGTTGAAGGCAGCAGGCACAAAGACCATTTCGGCGCCTTCAAGAGCCATAAGCCGTGTGAGCTCCTCAAAGCGTATGTCAAAGCATATCTCAACACCGATCACACCGAGCTTTGTGTTTATAACGGTGGGTCTGCTTCCGGCGGTAAAGGTGTCGCTTTCTTTGAAATACTGTCCGCCTTCGACGTCGATGTCAAATAAATGGACTTTTCTGTGCTTGCCTATCTGAACGCCGTCCGGGGCAAAGATGAAGCTTGTATTATAAATTTTGTCCCCGTCCTGTTCAGGCAGTGACCCGCCTACGAGATACACCCGATTATCGGCGGCCATCCGGCACAGAGCCTGCCAGATTCTTCCGCCCTGCGGTTCCTTGTTCTTTAGAAATGAAGCGGACTGATAAAGGCAGCAGAACATTTCAGGCAGCACGACAATATCAGCGCCCTGTCCGGCGGCATATTTAACCTTTTCCCTTGCCGTTTCAAGATTTGCCACGACTTCCTCAACGGTAGGCATCTGTATAAGTGCGATCTTGATTTCAGCCATAGCAGACTCCCTTTACTGCGCGATTGCACGCAGCTTGATAATTACTTTGCGGACGATATTTTTGTTCAGCGGAATCAATCTCGGCATATGTGCGTCGTTGAGAAAACAGATGCAGATATCGCCTTTCTCCATAAAAAGCTTGTTGTTGTACTCCTTTTCATAGAGAACCGTATCCCATATTTCTCTGCCGATATGTGTTGCCGGATTCATTTTAGTGACGTCGGCGTATGCGATATATTCGCATCCCTCGGCAATGTAATGTATATCTATGAAATCAAGATGCGTTTCCATTTCGCAGTTATCCACGGTTCTGGTCTCATATTCCTGCACAAGAGCGAAAAGATCGTTTCCCTCGATCTCGTGACGGCCAAGAGGAAGAGACATGATATCCGTGGCCTTGAGCCACTCGAACGCTTTCTGATATAATCTGCCGAAACAGTAGTACTGCCCGCAATGTTCAAGAGTATCAAATACCATAGTTATATCTGCCTCTTACTTGAGATTGGAGTACATTTCTTCCATGTCCTCGTTCTGCGAGTCAAGCCACTCGGCAAAATCGGCGCCGATAAGCTTGTTAAGACCGAAGTAGCGCTCCGTTGCAGCGCTGATATACTTCTCGCTGCTCATTGCCGTATCGAACACGCTGCACAGCTTTTCATACATCTCGTCGCTGATATCGCCCTTTGCGACATAGCCGCGGGTGGAGCCGCACACAACATCGTATCCCAGCTCTGTAAAGGTCTGGGTATCGGGAAGATCAACGAAACGCTCATCAGCGCAGACTGCAACGGGGAGAACCTCGCCGGACTGAGCCTGGGAAACGGCTTCGGATACGTTGCAGATCAGGATATCAATGTTGCCGCCGAGAAGAGCGGCCTTGCCTTCGGAGGTGCTTGTAAAGTGGACGGTCTGGAACTTGAGTTCGGGTAGAGCCTCAAGAATGTAGGTCTTGCATACGTTATCATCGGAATATACGCCGGCAGAGGTGCCGATAAGAACATCGTTATTCTTTGCATACTCAATGAACTGCTCAAGATTTGTAAAGCGCTCCTCGCCGCCGATCGCAATAAGAATATTGCTGTCGTCAACGTCGAGTGCAATGGGTTTATAGTCGTCAATGGTTATGCCCAGCTGTGCGGAAGGATCCATGGAAGCAACGATGATCTGCGGAAACGCGACATAGCAAACCTCGTAATTCCGGGAATTGCCCGCCATGAGCTGTGCAAGCGCGACCCAACCGGCAGAACCGGCGATGTTGGTTACAGGAAAGTTTACACCGGAGGACTCTTCAAGATGAGGCGTGAGGAGACGGACGGCGGTGTCCATTGCACCGCCTGCATTGGTTGCGCAGATAACGGAAACGTCTTTTTCGGGCATATCGCCTTCCGCAAAGGCTGCTGCGGAAAGGGAAAGAACCATAATGACCGCAAGAACAACAGCAATGAGTTTTTTCATTGAAAATCTCCTTAATTATTCATATTTCTTCTGTATTTTTTTGCTCAGGAATTTTCCGATAGTGGGGGAGAGAAGCGCAAGAAGGATAAGTACAAGAAAAACGACGCAAAGAGGACGGCTGAAATAGTAGCCGACTATTTTCCCGTAAGACATGGATAAGGACTGAATAAGATTTCTTTCGGCCATGGGTCCGAGAATAATGGCGAGAACGACAGGAGCTGCCGGAATACGGAACTTTCTCATGAGATAGCCGACAAGCCCGAAAACAAGCATTACGTATACGTCAAACATTGTGCGGTTGATGCAGAACGAACCGATGACCGAGAGAATGACGATGCTCGGCATAAGGATTCCGGGAGGCAGAAGCGACAGCTTTACCGCATACTTTGACAAAAGCATACCGAAAAGTCCCATAAGAATGTTTGCAGCGATGAAGGCGATTATCACGCTGTAAGTCATATCGGCGTATTTGCTGAAAAGCTCCCAGCCGGGATTCAGACCCTGAATTATCAGACCGCCCTGAAGCACAGCGACCGCGGCAGAGCCGGGGATGCCGAGAGTGAGCATAGGAATAAGCGCACCGCCGCATACGGCGTTGTTGCCCGCTTCGGATGCCGCGACGCCCTCAATGCTCCCTTTGCCGAATTCCTCGGGATGCTTTGACGCTCTTTTGGCCTCGTTATAGCTGACCCATGATCCGATGTCTCCGCCGGCGCCGGGCAGTATCCCTACAAAAATACCTATTATTGTAGATCTGATTATTGTCGGGAAAATACGCTTAAACTCCTTGCCGGTAGGAAGAAAACGGCCCTTTATGGAATCCCTTGCGGCCTGAACGGCCTTTATACGCTCTTTCTGCTCGGCAGATTCCTCGTTGGCAGAGGCTTTTCTTCTCTGCTCTACAAGTTCAAGAACCTGCGGAATGGAGAAGAGACCTATCATAGCCGGAACGGTGTTGATACCGGCCATAAGATGAACGTTGCCGAAGCTCCACCGTGAGAAAGCGGTTGTGTTCATGCCGATCAGACCGACCATAAGGCCGATGCAGCCGGCTATGATGCCCTTTATCATGTTGTCGCCCGCCAGACTGCCGATGATGGTCAATCCGAAAACGGCGATGAGAAAATATTCTCCGGAGCTGAACATCAGCGAAACTTTAGCAAGCTGCGGAGATATGAACAGAAGCGCAAAGCCGCTTATCACGCCGCCGATCACGCTTGCCGCCGTTGAAACGCCAAGAGCCTTGAAGCCTTTTCCCTGCTGCTGAAGCTGATAACCGTCCAGCGCAGTCGCGGCGGAGGCGGGCGTTCCCGGAGTGTGTATGAGTATGGCGGAAATGCTTCCGCCATAGACGGCAGAGGTATAAACGGTTGCAAGCATGGCTATCGCCGCGATGGGACCCATGCCGTATGTAAGCGGTATCAGCAGGGCAATGCCCATTGTCGCGCTGAGACCCGGAAGCGCGCCGATCACGATCCCGCCTACCGTTCCCAAAAGAACGGCGAATATAACTTCAAAGCTGAGAAGCCCCTGCAATGCAGATAATATATCCACCCGTATACCCTCCTTATATCAATATCCCTGACGGGAAGTTTACACTAAGCCCGACATTGAACAGAAGATATACAAACCCGAGAAGAATAACGGCGGTAAGGATAATTGTTCTGGGCTTCCTGATATTCATGAAGTACATAAAGCAGACGAGAAAAAGGAGTGTGGCGGAATAGAACCCGAAAATATTGATAATCACCGCATATGCCAATATCAGCAGATATGCGATCGCCGGGTACTTCATGCGGGCAAGCTCTATCGGCGTATGCTCGGGTACAGAGCCTTTTTTGAGCCTTATAAGGCTTGCCGCCGACAGGAGCAGGCCAAGCGCCAGAAGCAGTATAGTTACCATTCTCGGCATAAGCGCCGCAGCTTCGGGAAATTTGAAAGTGCTTATCAAAGCAACCGTGCCGAACAAAGCAATAAACAAACCGAGGAAAATGTCCTGCTTCAAGGCTTTGATTCCCGGTTTATTATCCATTTCTTGTTTCCTCCGTCAGTCCAAGCGCGTCATAAGCCGCCTGATATTTTGTGAAATCATATGCGCCGCGCTCTGCAATATCGATAAGTATCTGCTTTTCGGCTTCTTCCCTTGCGTGAGCGGCTTCATAGACCTCTTCTGCGATCTCCTTTGGAACGATCACAACGGAATCATTGTCGCCATAAACCATATCTCCGGGGTTTATTACGACGTTCCCGATAACTACCGGATGATTGATCTTGCCGGGAGTTCGTTTTGTGCTGCTCTTGACGCAGCGGCCCCTGCAGAATATCGGAAAGCCGATCTCCTTTATGTGCATACTGTCACGCACAGAACCGTCGATCACAAGACCGGCACAGCCCATTTTCTGTGCAAAGCTCGACATAATGCCGCCGAACATTCCGCCGGATTCGGTAAATCCGTCAAGCGCAATGACAAGAACGTCGCCGGGCTGAAGCAGGCGCAGCGCTCTGTGAATAATAAGATTGTCGCCGGGTCTTGCCTGCACGGTAAATGCCGGTCCGCACACTCTGGTGCCGGGCCACAGCGGGGTAAGACCGGAATCAAGCGCGCCGCTTGCCGGCATTGCTTCGTTAATGGATGCGCCTTCTTCGATGGTTTTGTACTTTTCTACAAGCGCGGGAGAAACTTTTTCGTAGTTCAGAATGATGTCTTTCATCTGGATAATTGCAACCTTTCACGGTGCAAGGGTCACCCTATTTGCCTTTGATGTCCGTCACACCATACATTTTCTCTATAATATCTCGCAATTCATCATATTTTCTCAGCAATACACCCACCTGAAGAAGCTGTATGGTAAGATGCTGGCACAAAGTGATGCACGGAAGCATTATGGGCAGCTGCCTGTCGTTGATCGCCGTAAGCAGAACTATGTCTGCAATTTCCGCAAGATCGGAGCGGGGATCTTCTGTAATGGCAATTGTCTTTACACCTCTTTTAAGGGCAAGCTCAACTATGTTGAGCCCTTCGACGAATCTGCCGTTTCTGTTTATCACTACGACAACATCCTTGTCGCCCAAGAAGTGTATGCTTCTTCTTGCGGTCAGACAGTCCGTATAAGAGATTGCGTGAATACCCATATTCACAAACGATGCCGCTGCTGCCTGAGCTACGCCGGAAGCAGTACCCAAGCCCCAGAATACAACGGTAGTGCTGTTTGAGATCGCGTCGATCGCTTCTTCAAGACATGCATTGTCCATTGTCATTACCGTGCTTGCAACGGAGCTGTTCACAAGGGAAATGACCTTGTCCTTGATCGCCGAAGCGTTTGGCGCGGAATTGAGCAATTCCTCGTCGTTCGAAACGCCCTGCGGCAGCTTCTGAAGGAAGAATCTGAACTCGGAATAGCTTTTGAAACCGATATTCCTGCAAAAGCGGACGATCGTCGAAGTGCTTGTCCCAATGTTTGAAGCCATTTCGTTTATCGTCAGATTGTTGATCTCGGCCAAGGAATTGCCGGTTATATAATCCGCTATTTTCTTCTCCGAAGAGCTCATGTTGGGGTAATAGGAATGAATACGCTGGGCGTAGCTTTCTTCTGCAAATAAATATGATGAGTCTGACATAAAAACTCCTTCTGAAATTTTTTTCATCAAAATCCGCCAGTTGATGAAACTATTTTACATTATATTCGCAGGGCAGAAAAAAGCAATCGGCAATTTAAATAAATAATTTTTCGTAATTTTAGTTAAATAAACGAAAAAAATATTTTCACAAAAATTGCTGTTGACGTGAAAAATATTTTGCACTACAATGTACGTGCTGACATAAAAAGCCTGAATTGTTTATTCCGCCATAGACAATCAATGAAGGGAGCTGTTATTTACTTAAAATGTCTCAGATCGGGTTCCGCGAATTTCCTATAAATAGACCGGCAGATGAGCTTGTGCAATTGTTCAAAGACCTGCCGGTGGCCAATATAGCCGACAACATGGGCAGAATTTATTGCGTTGATGCGGCGATAAAGCCTTTCAGCAAAGCGCCGATGCTTGGCACGGCCTTTACGGTAAAAGTCCCTCTCGGGGATAATCTGATGTTCCATCGTGCGCTTGATCTGGCGCGGCCTGGCGACATAATTGTTGTAGACGGCGCCGGCGGAATGGAGAGATCTCTTTGCGGCGAGATAATGATGCGCTTTGCGATCAGCAGAAATCTCGGAGGGTTCCTTATTGACGGGTGCATCCGGGATGTAGAAGCCGCGAGAGAAGCCTACTTCCCTGTTTTTTCACGCGGCGTTACACCGCAGGGACCGTACAAAAACGGACCGGGTGAGATAAACGTTCCGGTATGCATCGGAGGAATTGCCGTTCTCCCGGGAGATATCATAGTCGGCGATTCGGACGGGGTTGTTGTTATAAGACCTGAGGATGCAGCGGAGCTTGCCGAAAAGGCAAGAAAGCACAACGACGGCGAAGCCGTCACTTTCAGCCGGATCGCAAACGGCACGTTTGATCACTCCTGGGTCGAAAGTGCGCTGAATGCAAAGGGCTTTTTTGAAAACAAATAATAAAAAAACACTGGGGCCGCCTCAAAAAAATGAGGCAGCCCCAAGCTTATTGTAAGCGGACATTTTTGCCGAAAGCCCGTTCGCAACGGACTTTTGAAAAACAGGACATAACAAAGAAAATTCTCTGTTATGTCCTGTCGGAAATCCTATATTGACGCTAAGAGCAGCCGCACGGGGCGGCGGATAGAGATCACAGATGCTCAAACCCGTCCTCGGGCTGAACCTTAAACTCCTTTTCCTTCTGCCCCATGTTGCAGATCATTATCCACACGAAATAAAGCTGCATTGCGGCGCCTGCAAGATACATAAGCTGCATCCCCATATACCGCTCGTCAGCCATCATCATAACGCACATGGCGCAGCCGAGCATAGCAAAGAACATTGCCCTCCACGGCTTGAGAACGTCATAGCCGAAGCCCGCCAGATAGAAAAAGGAGAGAATGCAGACGATAAGCGTGAAAACTTCCATTGCATAGTCCCACAGAACGGGATTGATGGCGTTTATCTTATAGCAGGTGATAAGCCAGAAGCTGTAAAAAATAATAGGCACGGAAGCAAGCAAACAGGTGGTGGAGGGCTTGGTGACGTGGGGCTTGTTCGCGCTTGTGACAAGTATCGGAAAGGATAAGCCCGCCGCAGCGCCCATAAGCGAAAGCACGCGCAGGAACGACGCCTCCTTATCAACCTCGCACTCCATAAGCAGCATGAGCGAGCCGAGGACCATAACGGCGCAGATCAGCCAGCGCAGAACCGTATAGACCTTGCCGCTGTTCTTGAAGGCCTCAAAAAAATCCTCTGGGATATAGTATCTCTCACGCTTGAATTTTTTGATGAAATACCTGAACAGGAACGCGGCCGCGACGGCAATGGCGGGGACAAGGAAATTGAATATGCTGCCGTCCACAAGCCGTTCGTCGTTATATGCGAGCATGGTTTGCAGCCAGCGGATAAAAACGCTGAATGCACCGGCGCCGGCGACATAGCACGACGTTTCGAGCGCTCTCATGCGCAATTTTCTTTCATGCATAATGATGATCTCTTTTCAATAAACTATTATGACAAGCCTTCTGTAAAGCTTGTCTGACTTAGGTATCATTTATTTTATACTTTTTTGCTATTTTCGTCAAGAGCGAGGAAATGCCGTGAAAAGATTGCTTATGATCTGCTATATCATCCTGCTGTTTTCCTACTGCTTCCCGCATTTCGCGGAGCGCTTCCGCAAGGAAGCCGACGCGCCTGAGAGCGGCGTGCAGACCGTGTACGTTTCCGACGGCGGCGAAACGCGGGAGCTTGACATGGCGGAGTACCTGACGGGCGTAGTCGCGGCGGAGATGCCCGCGTCGTTTGAAACGGAGGCGCTCAAGGCGCAGGCCGTCGCGGCGAGAAGCTACACGATGTACTGCATGATGAGCGGCAAGCACGGCACAGGGCAGGTCTGCACCTCCTCAGGCTGCTGTCAGGCATATCTCACCGAGGAGCAGATGCGCGCCCGCTGGGGGACGGGCTATGAAAAATACCGCGGGAAAATCAGCGCCGCCGTGGCGGCGACTGACGGCGAATATCTCAGCTATATGGGCAAGCCCGCGCAGGCGGTCTTTCACTCGTCCTCCGCGCCGCTGACCGAGGACAGCGGGAATGTGTGGGGCGCCGTGCCGTATCTTGTGAGCGTTTCAAGCCCCGAAAGCGCGGAGACCGTGCCGGATTATATAAGCTATGTCTACGTATCGCCGGAGGATTTTAAAAACACCGTTCTTTCGGTACACCCCGAGGCAGTCTTTCCGGAGAATAAATCACAATGGATAGGGGAGATATCAAGAGACGGCAGCGGCAGAGTAAAAAGCGTGGATACGGGCGGAACAAGACTCACCGGCAAGCAGGCGCGCTATCTCTTCCTGCTCCGCTCTACGGCGTTTGATCTCTCGTATGACGGCGCAAACTTCCTCTTTACCGTCGTCGGCTTCGGACACGGAGTAGGAATGAGCCAATACGGGGCAAACGTAATGGCGCACGGCGGCGCCGATTATGCCTCAATATTGGCTCACTACTATCCGGGAACGACGCTCTCGCATATAAGCGATGCGGCCCCGTGATCACTCTATTCTCTTATAGGTGCAGAAGCGGAAGGGAATACCGTTTTCTTCCTGCTCCTCGCCTTCGTATTCGATCTCAAACGCGGGGTTTCGGTCAAGGTTTGGGAAAAACGCGGTGGAGGGCGCGTGGGTGTTTATCTTTGTAACATAGATACGCTCAAGATCGGGAAAGAACTGCATATAAATACTCGCCCCGCCTACGACCATGCATCTGTCGTATTTTGCGGCAAGCTCCGTCGCCTCCTCAGTGGTGTGTACGACGATCGCATCCTCGACCTCTATGTCGCGGCGCGTGACGACGATGTTGACGCGATCCTTCAAAGGCTTCCCGCAGGGAAAATCCTCAAGCGTGCGTCTGCCGACGATGATCGCGGCGCCCTTGGTCATTGCCCTGAAAAATTCCCTGTCGGCCTTGAGCACAATACTCTGCGTGCCGTCTGAGCCAATTCCCCAATCATCGGTAACAGCAACAATCGCGTCCATATAAAAAGCTCCTTGTACGAAGAAAATTCAAAACCCTTAACATCATACATTATACCACCTATTTCGCCGCGCGGTCAATTAATCAAATAGCCAAAAAAGATTCCCCGAACAAAGGATAAGCTGTATGAATATCATGATTTATGGAGGTGACAGATCTGAAATATGCGATCATAGGCGGAGACAGGCGCACGGTGCTGCTGGCGGAGGCGCTGGCACGGGACGGAAAAACGGTGCATTGCTACGCGGCGGAAAAGGCGGAGATCGACGGGTGCGTGCAGTGCGCGTGCCTTTTGTCGTGCCTTTACGGGGCGGAGTGCGTGCTGCTGCCGATACCGGCGGAAAAGGGCGGGGCGATAAACGCGCCGCTGAGCGATAAGCGGCTGAGCACGGCGGAGATTGCCGCATCCCTCAATGCGGGTCAGCTGCTTGTCGGCGGGGGATTGAGCAGGGAGCTTGTGTTTGCCGCCGAGGCGTCGGGCGTGCGCACGCTTGATTTGATGCGGGACGAGGAATTTGCCGCGTACAACGCCGAACTCACCGCCGAGGCGGCGATCGGCGTGCTTATCTGCGAAAGCGACGGGGCGCTCATGGGCGGCAGAGCGCTTGTCAGCGGGTACGGAAGGATAGGCAGGGCGCTGGCGGAGAGGCTGCGCGCAATGGGCGCGGAGACGACGGTGTCGGCAAGAAGCGTAAAGGCGCTGTCGGAAGCGGAGAGAGCGGGCTTTCACGCCGTTCCCCTTCAGGAGCTGGAAAGCGCCGCAGGAGCGTTCGATTATATCGTCAACACCGTCCCCGCCAGAGTTTTCTCAAGTGCGGCGCTGTGCGGCGTACCGGAAGGCGCGCTGCTTCTGGAGCTTGCGTCCGCACCGGGCGGGTTTGACGCGGAGCTTGCACGGAACATAGGGCTTAAAGCGGTTCATGCGCCGGGGCTGCCCGGCCGGTTTTCGCCGCGCAGCTGCGCGGAGTACATAAAACGGTGGTTGGAGCGGCACTGCCCGGGTGAACGCTCCGGAAAGGAGTAGGACATGGAGGGGAAAAAACGTCTCGGCCTTGCGCTGTGCGGGTCGTACTGCACATATGAAAAGCTGTTCTCAGCCGCGCAGGCGCTCAGGGAAAGGTATGAGCTGATACCGATAATGAGCGAAACCGCCGCCGAAACCGATACACGCTTCGGCACGGCGGCGGAGAATATAAAACGTCTCGCCGAACTGTGCGGCAGAGAGGTCGTCACGACGATGGCGGAGGCGGAGCCGCTTGGCCCGAAAACGCCGATGGATGCGCTGCTGATAGCGCCCTGCACGGGCAACACGCTTGCAAAGCTCGCAAACGGGATAACCGACAGCTCCGTCACAATGGCGGCGAAAGCGCACCTCAGGAACGGCAGACCGCTTATAATCGCCTTTTCGACAAACGACGGGCTTTCCGGCTCGGCAGAGAATATCGGGAAGCTGCTCAACCGGAAGAACGTGTACTTTGTCCCGTTTGCGCAGGACGATCCCGCCGCAAAGCCGCGCTCCCTTCAGGCGGATTTTTCACTCCTGGAAAAGAGCGTCGAGGCCGCGCTGCGCGGCTGGCAGATCCAGCCGATACTGCGATGAGCTTTATACAGTGAAGAGTTTCATTCAGTGAGGAGTTAGGAGTTAGGAGTGAGGAGTTATTGTGTCGGCAAAGCCGACGGATAAAAAGAGGGGAGAGTTAAGAGCGGAGAGTCAAGAGCGGAGAGCGGAGTTGGTAAGCGAACGTTTTCTCCGCTCAAATTTTCTGTACAGAACGGAAAGGGAAAACGTAAACAGCGGAACGGCAAACAGGAAAATAAGCCGCTGAACTCCCGCCGACAGGGGCAGACGGGTTATTATGATCGTCAGCACCATTATGACTATCGGGTGGATGAGAAAAACATAATGACTGAGAGCCGATATGAAGCAGACGGCGGCATTGTTCATGGCGCGGGAAATATAGCCTTCGCTGCGGGCAAATTCCCATATCAGCAGCGACGCCGCGGGAATGAACGCCGTGCAGTAAACCGTCGCTGCGGGAAGCATATTCAGTTCAAAAAAACGCTCCGTCACAAACGCCAGAATGAGCGCTCCGCATTCTGCGGCGGTCGCCGCGGCGGCGGATCTCGTCGTCTGAGAGCGGTTTTTGAAAAGATATGCGAAATTGCAGGCAATGATGAAATCCGCTATACGGGAGAAGGGGGAAACGTAAGCAAGCCACTGCGCGACATCCGCCCCGCTGTAATAATCAGCCGGCACAAATCGCTTCGCAAGGGAAGTGAACAGATATATGCCGGCCGCCTGTGCAAAAAAGGTGATGATTATCACGCGCCAGGCCTCGCGCCGGCCGCTGCGCCTTCTGATGCGGCGGATGATATAAGGGAACGCCATATATAAAAACAGCGATGTGGACATATACCAAGCGACGCCGTTCATGAAAAACGCAGTGTTGACGTCGGGTACAAGCGATTGCAGCAGCAGAACATTCGACACTATCCTGAGCACAAGCTGACCATCAAGCTTTCCAAGCCCCGAAGCGACGCCGTAGATCTGCTCAAGAAGCGGGAAAATCAGCGTGATCAGGTACAGCCCGTAAAGCTTTTTCGTGCGTTTAAGGGCAAAGGACACGCTTGTCTTCAGGCAGGGTGCGCTTTCCTCCGGCCGGTCAAGGGCGTTGTATGTCATCAGAAAGCCGGAGAGCGCAAAAAAGACCGCTACTGCGAAAAAACCGGTATAGCTTATGTGCATATGAAAGAACAGTATGCCGAGGCATGCCGCCGCACGGATAAAATCAAGTCCGTCAAGTCGCTGTTTCATTATTTTTCCCCTTTCTCAACGGCATCTTTGCGCACTCTCCCGTTTTTTGCGCGGGGAGCGTGATGCATACAGCACGGAAAATACATATGTGAACACTGCGGCGGATACAAGGTACAGCACCCGCTGCACGGTGAATGAGCACGGCAGTCTTGTGACGGCAAGCGCGGCCGCCGCGATCACCAGATAATGGATAAGATAGATATACGGGCTGAGCCTGCCGAGGTGCAGCATGACCCTGTTTGTCAGCAGCCTCACAGCGGGACCGCGGGCATAGGCAAAGGCAAGGACCAGCATGGCCGCAGGAAGCATATATTTGAGCGAGTAATCGAAAAACGCGGGCAGACGCGGTGCGGATTTCGGGAGAAGCCCCGTACACAGGGAGCATACCGCCGCGAGCACGGTCAGCGCTTCAAAGGCGGCGGCCTGCGCTTTGGTAAAAACCCGCTTCTCTGTTTTAAGGAAAATATACCCGAGATTGCAGCCTATCCAGAACGCCGGAAGCCTCATTGGCGGGAACACTTGAAGCAGCCACTGCACCGTGCCGCCGTTTCGCCCCAGCAGCGCGCCGAGCCATGCGCTGCCACAGCCGTAATACGACACGGCCGCCTGAACGGCAAACAGCAGCACGCACAACACCGCCGCCTGCGCCGTGCTGCGCAGACGTCTCACGGCTTTGAGAACGAGCGGGAACATGAAGTACAGAAAAGCGCTTACCGAAAGGTACCACGACACGATATTAAATGAAAAGTAGAAGTTCTCTGACGGGAACCATGTCTGGATCAGGAGAACATTTGCGATAAACGGCGCAAAAAGCTGTAATGTCGGCTTTGCAAGTCCGGTTATGAGCGCATAGGCATACTCCGCGACGAACAGAGCCATTGTGAGAAGGTGGAGCGGATAGAGCTTTTTCACCTTGCCGTGTGCAAATCGGAAGCACAGAGACACGCTCGCCGCGTCAACCTCCGTGCGGTCATAGTAGTTGTATACGAGCAGAAAGCCCGACATGATAAAAAAGGTCGTGACGCCGAGATAACCCGTATATACGGTGACGTGGGTATGAAGCAGGATGACGGACAGGCAGCATAGCGCTCTCAGCGCACCGAAGGACTCAAGGCGTTTTTTTGTCTGCGGCACTTTTCAAACACTCCCTTGGATTTGATGTACGAAACGTTTTGCTTTATATTATAACATAAAATTTCGGATATTCCATATCAACGCTTGTTTTTTTTCCGCTGCTTCAATATAATTACTTTATATAAAAAACTTTGCACGGGAGGCTGTTATGTTCTTTACCAAAATGCACGGAGCGGGGAACGATTTTGTGATCATAGACAACCGCAGCGGGGAGATCGGGGAGGAGCGGCTTAGCGCTCTTGCCGTAAAGCTCTGCGCATACCATACCGGCGTCGGGGCAGACGGGCTTATGGTCGTCACCGACAGCAGCGCCGCCGACTATGGGATGATTTTTTACAACAGCGACGGCAGTTCCGGAGAAATGTGCGGCAACGGGGCAAGATGCATCTGCCGCTACGGTTATGAAAACGCGCTTGCCGGCGAGGTGCAGCGCGTCGAAACCGCTTCCGGCATTGTTGTCGGCAGGAGGATAGATGAAAGACGCTACCGCGTTCGCCTCAACGACCCGTCGGTCATCGACGCGCACAGGGCGGTAAACGTTGACGGGACGCAGTACGACTGCGCTTACATTGAGCTGGGCGTTCCGGGACTTCCGCACGCGGTGGTCCGACTTGACGGCTGGGACGCGATAAGCACGGATAAGCTCCGTGCGCTTGGGTGTGCGCTCAGATGGGCGAAGGAGTTTCCCAAGGGCGCAAACGTCACCTTTGTAAGCCCCCTGCCCGACGGAAGCTTCAAAGCCGTCACGTTTGAGCGCGGCGTTGAGGACTTTACGCTTGCCTGCGGCACCGGCTGCGGCTCGACGGCGGCGGCGCTTGCCGTGCTGGGGCTTACCTCGGGAGAGAATGTGACGGTGCATATGCCGGGCGGGGACATAGATGTGAGCCTTGACGCGGCGGACGGCCGTGTCGGGAATATCTGCATCACCGGTCCGACGGCGGTCGTATTCAAGGGAGAGCTTTTTGAAATATAATGGAGAGAAAGCTTGTTCTTGACGGGCGGATGCTGACGTATGAGCTTGAGCGCAAGCAGGTGAAAAATATCAACCTGCGCATAAGACCGGACGGAAGCATATACGTCTCCGCGCCGCGGCGGATGCCGGAGAGCATGATAGAGGCGTTTCTTGAATCAAAGGCGGAGTTTATATTCAACGCCGCTGAGCGCGCCGGAAAAAGGCGCAGAGAGATCCCGGCGGGGAAAATGCTCGTCCTTGGGTGCGAGGTCGAGGACGGGTTTGACAGTGAACGGAAGCGGGACGCATGGCTCAAGGAGCAGTGCGTTGAGTCGGTGAGCCGCGCTTTCGCACGGCTGTATCCGATATTTGAACGGCGCGGAGTGCCTTTGCCGGAGATAAGGTTCCGCCGCATGAAAAGCCGCTGGGGAAGCTGCCAGCCGGTGCGCGGCGTGCTGACGTTCAATTCCGCGCTCATCCACGTGCCGGAAAGGTGCATTGAATATGTGGTGCTGCATGAGCTGTGCCATTTTATCCGCCCCGACCATTCCCCGCGCTTCAGAGCGGAGCTTGACGCGCTCATGCCGGACTGGAGAGCGCGGCAGAAGGAAATACGCGGATACGAGGGGCTTCTGTATTGACCCGACCGCCGGAGAAAACGGCGCTAATATATAAAAACAGGAGAAAAAGATATGGGTGATATGGGTATCGTAGTGATAGGCAATGTTTTTGTGGATATCAAGGGCTTCCCGTGCGGCAAGTATATCCCCGGCGGCAGAAACGCGGGGAACGTGCTGACGGTACACGGCGGCGTAGGACGCAACGTGGCGGAGGATATCGCCAATGTTGAGCTTCGCCCGACCTTCGTTTCTCTGGTGGACGACACGGCGGAGGGCGAGGAGGTCATAAAAAAACTCGGCAATCATAAGGTGAATACCGATTATGTCCTGAAAACGCCGGACGGAATGGGAATATGGCTGGCAGTTTTTGACGAGACGGGGGATATAGTCGCCTCCATCTCAAAGCGGCCCGATTCATCCGCACTTGAGCGGCTTATCGAGGACAAGGGCGACGAGATATTTGCCGGATGCGACAGCATACTTGTGGAGATAGACCTTGACAAGGATATTATCAAGAGCGTTTTCCGCTTTGCCAAGAAATACAATAAAAGGGTGTACGGCGTTGTCGCCAATATGAGCATCGCCATCCAGCGGCGCGATTTCCTGCAATCGATCGACTGCTTCGTGTGCAACCTTGAGGAGGCGGAGCTGCTGTTCGTGAACAGGTATAACGGCCTTTCGCCGGAGGAGATATGTGAGCAGCTCAGCGAGGACGTGGTGAACGCGAAAATACCGTCGATGGTCGTGACGCTCGGCAGCCGCGGCTCGGTATATGCCTCCCTCACGGGTGAAAGGGGCGTTTATCCGGCAGAGCATGTCAACGTGCGCGACACCACCGGCGCGGGGGACGCTTTCTGCGCGGGCGTTGCGATAGGGCTGACCTACGGCAAATCAATGTCGGAGGCCGTAGAGATAGGCACGCGCCTTGCCGCCTCGGTCATAACTGTGGCGGAAAACACCTGCCCGCGCTTTTTACCGAGGGAGCTTGGCCTTGACATCGACGTCGAAGACTGATGCAAGGCGCTTCATACAGTGAGGAGTGAGGAGTGAGGAGTTGCGGCGTCGGCATAGCCGACGGATTAAATTTGTCGAAGAAAACCGATTCTTTAAAAAGCCGAAAACCGCCGTCGCTGTGCAAGCGACGGCGGTTTAAATTATACGGGCGCGTATTTTGACTGCTTGGCGTCGTACATCTTCATGTCCGCGGTTTCAAGAAGCCTCTCCGCGTCCTCGACGGAGGAGCAGAGTCCGCTTACCTCACCCATACTGACGCCGAGACGCGAGGAAAAGATCTCTTCATTTGCCGTGTTTATCCGACGGCCTATTTCAGAAAAAATGTCGTCGGCCTCCCGCTGTGAGATGTCTTTCCCGACAATGACGAACTCATCCCCGCCGTAGCGGCAGAGAAAGAGCGATTTGCCGCTGCTGCCGCAGATATCCTTGAGCGTATCCGCGACGAAGCGTATCGCCCTGTCGCCCTCACGGTGTCCGTACCGGTCGTTTATCACTTTGAAATCGTCTATATCAAGCATGAAAACCCGCAGCTCATACGAACCCTTTCCCAAAAGCTCCCTGACATAGACGCTGAGCGCGCTGCGGTTATTCAGACCTGTCAGCGCGTCCTTCTGTATCTGCTCGTTCATCTCCCTTGCAAGAATCAGCACGATGGATATTGCCACGCCGCACTGCATCCCGATCACCCCATAGGAGAGCATCTGACAGACGGAAGCGGCCGCAGGCAGGATTATAAAATCAAACAGCGGGCGAAGCCTGTCCTTTTCTGCCTTGCTGTCCGCCTTTTTTATCCGCACAAGAACCTTTACGCTCGCCGTGATCAGATAGCCCCATGCCACCGCCCAATGGAGATGGACACCGCGGCCGCGTGTATAAAGGTTCTGCGCGTCAATGCCGAACATAAAGCCGGTCAGCGGCGTAAGCAGCGTCAGTACGCTGATGAATACAAAGGGTATTGCCGAAAAAATTACGGTCTTCCTGTCCGCGATGCCGAGGGAAACGTCCACATAGCTGAGCCATGCCCAGCATACGCCGATCACGCCCTCAAAATACACCAGATTGCTTATTATCAGCAGCGCTCTCGCGCCGGCAAACATTTTTCCGTTGCATGCGGCAAATATAATGTCGGAAACGCACATTGCCGCCGCGCTTATAATGACCCGGCTGACGGCGCGGCTCCTGGCGGACGGGATGCGATTCGACCCGTGCATATAAAAAGCAGCGCCGCAGAGCAGCAGCATGCTCATGATATTTACCTGAAGAATGTATACCATTGATTTCTGCCCTTTCGACATGGTTCGCAACTATTATACTTCTTTCTGCCACGTTTGTAAAGTGGCTTGACCACAATGGCGCCCGTTTCGACAAATGCTTGCAAAGACGGCGCGGAATCTGTATAATAATTACGGAGGGAATGAGCCATGCATATTAAAGAACGAAGCAAAACAAAGCTGTATGTCGTTTCCATCGTGATAGTGTCCGTTCTTGTGCTGGGCGTGATAGTACTCTGGCTTGCCCGGCGCGGTCAGGAAAGCGCCCCGGAGCAGTCGCTCACCTCGGAAACGCTCTCCGTGCCCACGCCCAAGGTCATTATCAGAAACGTGGGGAAGAAGATAACCGCGCAGACCCTTCAGGACGGGCTTAACGATATGGGCTTTCTCGTCACGGCGGAGTATTATTTTACCGATGTGATAAGCTATACGAGCGTCAGACGGCTTTTCAACACCATAGAGCTTGGCATAACCGAAACGAACTACTGCGCCGCTTACGACGGCACGGTCAACGCCGGGATAGACTTTTCCGGCGTCACGGTAGAAATGGATGACGCGCTCGGAACCGTCGTCGTCCGCGTCCCCGCCGCCGAAATTTTCGACGTTGACATCGACACCGACAGCTTCCGCCTCATCTCCGAAAAAAGCGGGCTTGGCAACCCCGTCTCCGTTGCCGATTTCAACACCTCCCTTGCGGAGCTTGAATCTACCGCGTCGGAAAAGGCGCTGGAGCGCGGAGTGCTTGAAAAGGCGGACGAAAACGCACGACTCATCATCCGCGGCTTTGTCGGCAGCCTTGTCGATCCGTCACGGTATACGGTGTCCTGCGTTTCCGACAGCGCTCAGGAGGCAGAAAAATGAACGATACGCTCAAAAAAATCCTTATAACCGCGCTTTTGGTACTCGTTGCGGTAATATCAGCCCTGCCCGCCGCAGATCTTCTGTCGTCGGACGATGCGAACGCACGGATAATCGCCTCGATCGACGAGAAGGTCAACACCGTGCTGAAGCTTACATCGTCCTCCGCACTCGTTTCGGCGGGCATATCCGCGATCCCCGGCGATACAGCGACGCCGATAGCCGAAAAGCTGGCGGATTTTTCGCAGTACTTCCTGCTTATCCTGTGCGTGCTGTATACGGAGAAATTCCTTCTCTCCGTCATCGGCGCCGCCGTTTTCAGGATACTCATTCCGTGCGCCTGCGCTTTTGCGATAATAGGCCTTTACCGTATGCCGAAGCTTATGGGCAGGCTTTCGCTCAAGCTCTTTATCTTTGCCGCCACGCTGTATATCGTTATCCCGCTGAGCGTGGGCATATCCGACATGGTGTATGAAAGCTTTGATTCGGCGATAGACAACACGCTTGTCTCGGCGCAGCAGTTTACGAACGACACATCGGAATTTGTCGAGGCGGACGACGACGCCACGGTCATAGATATGCTCATGGAAAAGCTGTCGGAGACTACCACGGGGCTGGCGGCAAAGGCGGCGGATATCCTCAACAGGTTTATCGAGACGCTTGCCGTGATGATAGTCACCTCCTGCGTCATACCGATGCTCGGTCTTGCGTTTTTTATATGGTTCGTCAAGCTCCTGACGGGTCTTGATCTATTCAGATATATACCGAAAATCAGAACCCGTGAGAGGGCTTATGCCGGCGCGGATGACGACGGCTGATACAACGGCGGCTTCTGCCGAAAAATGAATGAACAGGAGAAAATAATATGGAAATCGGAATCAAAGGACGTGCGGAGGATACCGTAAGCGAAAAAAATGTTGCAAGCAAAATAGGCTCCGGCGTGGTGGACGTATATGCGACGCCCTGCCTTATCGGTCTTATGGAGGAAGCGGCGCAGACTTCCGTCGCTCCGTTCCTCGGCGAGGGCATGACGACGGTCGGCACGAAGCTCAACGTCAGCCACGACGCGGCGACGCCCGTCGGAATGAAGGTCTGGGCGGAGAGTGAGCTTATCGAGGAGGACGGCAGACGGCTCGTTTTCAGCGTGAAGGCATATGACGAGTGCGGCCTGATAGGACAGGGCGAGCATGAGCGCTTTGTCGTGAAGCTTGACCGGTTCATGGAAAAGGTCGGCGCGAAAAAGAAATAATATTGAAAAGGGGACAGACCGATGAATTTTGAGCTTTACATCCCTGCGAACATCACGTCGTACCTCGACGGCTTCAACCGCAAAAGATATGCCGCGCTCTGCGACGAATATATGAAGCTCTGCCAGCCGTTTTTTGACGAGCTTGAGCAGTGCGCCGATATCCCCGCCGCTGCGCGTGAGCTTGCGCAGTGGATGGACGGCAGGGTGAGCGGGCTTTTCAAAAAGAGAAAGTTCTGCGATATGCAGTATTTCCTCCTGACCTTTGCCGCCCCCGCCGCGCTGGAAAGACACAGCGAAAAGGCGGATGCGTTTGCCGAGGCGGTGAGGAGCGAGTGGATGGCGCGCCATCCGGATATGCCATATGAATGTACCGACTTTGAAAGACTGAGAAATGGCTTCAGCAACAAAATTTTCGGCTTCAGCATAGGCTCAGGTGGCGGAAAATGAAAGAAAAACTGATAAACGATCTCAACAACACGAAAAACGCCACGCACGTTATCCGCATCATCGGCTGCGGCTATGTGGCGGTAACATGCGGAAAGGTCGTCCTTGCGTATTTTGACAAGGGCGACGTGTCGCTTGCGCTGATGCTCTGCGCGTCGGTGCTGACGCTTATAGCGCTCGGCATCGCCGTTATCAGCCTCTGGGCGACAGCGAAGGGCTACTGCGTTGAATATAAGGGCAAAGCCCCGTGGACATCTGCGGGCGCGGATGAAGAAGGTGCGGAAGAAGCAACGGAAGAAGACGCTCCGGAAGAAAATACCGCCGGATTTCCCGCGGAAGAAGTATCGGAAGCCGAAAACGGGAAATGAGGAGCTTTATACAGTTAGGAGTGAGGAATGAGGAGTGAGGAGTTGATGTGCCGCCGCCGAGGAGCCTGTGCTGGTCGCCATTGAGCGCGCCGGGATCAAGGCGCCCTCCCGCTGCCGCAGCGGCGAATGCGGCTGGTGCAGAAGCAAGCTCGTTTCCGGCACGGTCTGCATCCCCGAGGAAAACGAACTGCGCCGCTGGGCGGATGTACGCTATGGCTACATCCACCCCTGCTCCTCCTTCCCCACCTCCGACCTTGTTATCGAGGTTCCGGGCGAATATCTCGGCTGACAGTAATATGTCTGTTCCGGGACGCGTCATTTCAGGCGCGTTCCGGAATTTTTTCTTGCGCAGGAGGCGCGGCGGTGATATCCTAATGGAAATAAAATTGCAGAAAAAAGGTGCGGAATTTGAAAAGATACGATGCGGGAAAATGCGACATTGCGGTGATCGGCGCGGGACACGCGGGAATAGAGGCGGCGCTGGCCGCGGCGCGGCTGGGGCTGGATACGGTATGCTTCACTGTCAATCTTGACAGCGTGGGCAATATGCCGTGCAACCCCGCCATAGGCGGCACCGGCAAGGGTCACCTTGTGCGTGAGCTGGACGCGCTCGGCGGCGAGATGGGAAAGGCGGCGGACAAGGCCTGCATCCAGTACCGGATGCTCAATCTCGGGAAAGGCCCCGCGGTACATTCGCTGCGGGCGCAGGCGGACAGGCGGCGCTATCAGGAGATAATGAAGCACACTCTTGAATTGCAGGATAATCTCCGTGTAAAGCAGGCGGAGATAGTAGATATCGGCGTTGAGGACGGCAAAGTCGTCTCCGTCACCACGCACACGGGGGCGACCTATAAATGCGCCGCCGTTATCGCCGCGACGGGTACATATCTTGACGGGCGCACGATCGTGGGCGAGGTGCTGCGCTCCTCCGGACCGGACGGGCTTGCCGCCGCCGTGCCGCTGGGCGCAAGGCTCAAGGAGCTTGGGCTGAATATGCGCCGCTTCAAGACCGGCACCCCGCCGAGAGTGAACCGGCGCACGGTGGATTTTGATAAAATGGAGATCCAGCCGGGCGATGAGGAGATAGAGCCGTTTTCCTTCTCCACGAGTGAAAAATGCGATAACTCCGCCGTGTGCTATCTGACATATACAAACGAGCGCACACATGAAATAATCCGCGCAAACCTTGACCGAAGCCCCATATACTCCGGCGTTATCGAGGGCGTCGGCCCGCGCTACTGCCCCAGTATCGAGACAAAGGTCGTGACGTTCAAGGACAAGCCGCGCCACCAGCTTTTTGTGGAGCCTATGGGCAAGCAGACGGAGGAGCTTTATATTCAGGGCTTTTCTTCCTCACTGCCGGAGGAGGTGCAGATAGAGATGCTGCATACCGTCCCAGGGCTTGAGCACGCAGAAATGACGCGCTGCGCCTACGCGATAGAGTATGACTGCATCGACCCGACGGAGCTGTATGCAACTCTTGAGAGCAAGAAGATATCCGGCTTTTACGGCGCGGGGCAGTTCAACGGCTCCTCCGGCTACGAAGAGGCAGCGGTTCAGGGCTTTGTCGCGGGCGTCAACGCGGCGCGGAAGATAAAGGGTGAAACGGCGTTCATTCTCCGCCGCTCGGACGGGTATATCGGCACGCTTATCGACGACCTTGTGACCAAGGGTACGAATGAGCCGTACCGGATGATGACATCGCGCAGCGAGTACCGCCTCCTGCACCGGCAGGACAACGCCGATCAGCGCCTTTCGCGCATAGGCTTTGAGATAGGGCTTGTGAGCGCGGAGCAGTATAACAGGGTGCTTGAAAAGTATGCCGCCGTCGAAAAAGAGCTTGACCGGCTTGAGCATACCCATATCGCGCCGGATGCGCAGCTGTCCGCGCTGCTTGAGGCGCACGGCACCGCGGACGTCAGAAACGGCGCTTCTCTTGCCGAGCTTGTGCGCCGTCCGCAGATAAGCTACCGCGATATCGCGCCGTTTGATAAGGATAGACCCGCGCTTTCGCGCGCGATATGCGATCAGGTCGAGATACGCCTCAAGTACGACGGGTATATCAAGCGGCAGCTGAAGCAGGTGGAGGAGTTCAAAAAAATGGAGGAGCGCAGACTCCCTGATGATATTGACTATGACGATATAGTCGGTCTGAGGCTTGAAGCGAAGGAAAAGCTGAAAAAAATACGTCCGGACAATTTCGGTCAGGCAGGGCGCATATCCGGCGTGTCGCCGGCGGATGTGACGGTGCTTATGGTGTATCTGGAGAACAGAAAATGAAAAAAGTGGTTTTGGGTTTTTCCGGCGGGGTGGATTCCGCCGTGTGTTCGGTGCTGCTTAAAAGGCAGGGCTATGAGGTGCATGGGCTGTACCTTGACAATACGGATGAAAACGCGCTCAGCGACGCGGTGAAAACGGCGGAATTTGTCGGTATCCCGCTTGAGGTGCGCGACGTGAGGGCGGAGCTTGAGGAAAAGGTATGCAGACCGTTCACGGCGTGCTATCTGCGCGGCGAAACGCCGAACCCCTGCATACTCTGCAACCCGTCGATGAAATTCAGAAACCTCATCGAAGAGGCGGACAGAATAGGCGCAGAGCATATCGCCACCGGACATTACGCAAGATGCGAAAACGGAATATTGTATAAAGGCCGTCCCTCGAACGATCAGAGCTATATGCTCTGCCGGCTGAAGCGGGAGCAGATAAGCCGCCTTGTCCTGCCGCTCGGAAGCTTTGAAAAGACCGAGACGCGGCGAATGGCGGAGGAGCTTGATCTGCCCGTTGCGCACAAGGGCGACAGCATGGAAATATGCTTCATCCCCGACAAGAACTACATCGGCTGGCTTGCCCAAAGAGCGAAAATGCCGCCGGAGGGGGATTTTATATTCCACGGCGAGGTCGTAGGCCGGCACGAGGGTATCTACCGCTATACCGTCGGTCAGCGCAGACCCGGTCTTTTTGACGGGCGGAAGCTATATATTTCCCGCATAGACGCCGTGCGCAACACAGTGGAGCTTGCCCTCTGGGAGGAGCTTTTCAAGACAGAGGTAACTGCGCACGATTTCAACTGGATGATCGACGTCCCGTCTGCGCCGGTTCGCGCCAATGTCCGTGTGCGGCACACCAAGTGGGAAAATCCGCCGTGCATCGCAAGGATCGAGGGGGACAGGGTGAAAATAACCTGCGACGAGCCGGTTCGCGCCCCTGCCGCAGGGCAGTCCGCCGTTCTCTATGACGGTGAGCGCGTTCTTGGCGGCGGGTTTATTGAGTGAGGAGCTTCATTGAGTGAGGAGATAGGAATGAGGAGTGAGGAGTTATTGTGTCGGCTCTGCCGATACCTTAACTTCACTCTCCACTCTCCACTCTTACGCGCACGGCGGCGCTTCTTGTGCTTTGTGCAATACAGACAAATATAAAGTGCATAAATTAGAAGCTGTCACAATTGACTTTATATGTGAAAAATAATATACTACTTACAGAGTTTCTTTTTTTACAGCAAAAACGAACCGGTTCACCTGACGCAAAACGCAGATTATTGATGAAAACGGCAGACCGGCAATGAAAACCGCCGCCGTTTCCTTTGATGACGCTTCGTTAAATCGCACAAATCCGACAAGCGGAATCTGATACAATTCTTTGCGCGGAACCGCCGGCGCTGCAGGGCGTTTTTGTAAACGTAAAAAAGTATCAAACAGAAACGGGGGGCTGAACTTTGGCTCAGTTGCTTGAAATGCGCGGCATAGAAAAGTCTTTTCCGGGCGTGCACGCCTTGGCGGACTGCCGTTTTGACCTGAACGCGGGCGAGGTACACGCGCTTGTGGGTGAAAACGGAGCCGGCAAAAGCACCCTGATGAAATGCCTGTCCGGCGTGTATAAGAAGGATGCGGGACAGATATTGATCAACGGGGAAGAGGTTTCCGTCAACAACGTTCACGATGCGCAGAATCTGGGCATAAGAATAATCCATCAGGAGATAAATCTTATGCAGGATCTTACAGTCGCGCAGAATATCTGGATAGGCCGCGAGCCTATGAAGGGGATATTTACCGACGACAGAAAGCTCAACGCCGACACGAGGACGCTGCTTGAGTCGCTGCATCTCGGTCAGCTTGACCCGACAACGCCGGTAAAGAAGCTGACGGTCGCATTGCAGCAGATGGTGGAAATAGCAAAGGCGCTCAGCTTCGATTCCACGAAAATAATGATAATGGACGAGCCGACTGCGGCGCTGACGGAATCGGAGATCGAGGATCTTTTCAAATTCATAAAAATACTCAAGGAGAAGGGCGTCGGGATAATCTATATCTCACACCGGCTTGAGGAGCTGCGTGTGGTTGCGGACAGGGTGACCGTCATGAGAGACGGGCAGTATATCGACACAAAGCCCATGAGTGAGCTTACCCTGCCCGACATAATACAGATGATGGTCGGGCGCGTGATATACGAGGAGCCGAAGAGCCATTCCATGGTCGCCGACGATGCGCCCGTTGTACTCGAATGTGAGCATCTCTGCTCAAAGGACGTCCACGACGTCAGTTTTCAGCTCAAAAAGGGCGAAATACTCGGCTTCGCAGGGCTTATGGGCGCGGGACGCACAGAGACAATGCGCCTTATCTGCGGCGCCGATCCGATGGATTCGGGTACGATAAAGATAAACGGGAAGGAAGTCACGATAAAAAGTCCGCAGGATGCGGTGAAAAAAGGCATCGGATATCTCAGCGAGGATAGAAAGCGCTTCGGGCTGTGTCTGGGGCTTCCCGTTTCCGACAATACCGTGCTGCCGACGCTTGACGAATACTCTAAGGCGGGCGTCGTGCAGAAAAAGCGTGTCACAGAGATGACCGGTACATATATCGACAGCATCAAGATAAAAACGCCCGGCACGGAAGCGCTTGTAAGGGGGCTGTCCGGCGGCAACCAGCAAAAGGTCGTCATAGCGAAGTGGCTTGAAAAGAACTGCGACATCCTGATATTCGACGAGCCGACAAGGGGTATAGACGTCGGCGCTAAAAGCGAGATATACAAGCTTATGACCGAGCTTGTGGAGGAAGGCAAGTCGATAATAATGATATCCTCGGAGCTGCCTGAGATACTGAGAATGAGCGACAGGATCATCGTGCTCAACGAGGGCGTAAAAACCGGCGAAATGCTTATACAGGACGCAGATCAGGAAAAAATCATGCATTATGCAACAGGGGGCAAATGATGGAAAAGCTTGATACTAAAAAGAAACTGGATATGCAGAAGCTGCTTGCTCCTGCCGCGCTCGTTATCCTCTATGTGCTCTTCTCTATCTTCGGCAACAACTTCTTCACGCTCGACACCTTCAAAAACATCCTTGAGGCGAGCTATTACATAGGCTTTATGGCCTTCGGCGTCACCTTTATAATCATCACCGGCGGCATTGACCTCTCTCTTGGTACGGTCATGATGTGTTCGGCACTTCTCGGCGCGTACACTTTCAATCACGGCTGGCCGCTGCTTGCGTCGGTGTTTCTGGTGCTTGTGGTAGGCGTGCTGTTCGGCGCGCTCAACGGTGTGCTTGTTGCCAAGCTCAAGCTGCCGCCGTTCATCGCAACGCTGGGTACGCAGATGGTCTCAATGGGTCTCGGCTCCATCCTCACCCATGTTCAGGCACAGCACTGGCCCACCGCCTCCGACCCTCTGGGCGGCTGGTTCAAGCCGGTGTTCATCCGCCGCACGCTTTTCGGCATAAAGGGCTTTCCCGTGGGCGCGTTCTGGCTGATAGGCGGGTTTATCGTGGCGTGGTTCATCCTGCATAAGACGAAGTTCGGCCGCTATACCTATGCGATCGGCTCCAATGAGGAGGCGGCGCGCCTTTCCGGCATCAACGTTGACGCGTGGAAGATCGGCGTGTATATGCTCTCGGGTCTGTTCATAGGCTTCTCCGGACTTATGTATGCCGCCGCATATACGACCATTACTCCCGGCACCGGCAACGGACAGGAGATGAACGGTATCACCGGCGTCGTCATCGGCGGAACGTCCATGTCGGGCGGCTCGGGTACGATGGTAGGGACGCTGATAGGCGTGTTCATCATGTCGGTGCTCAAAACGGGGCTTTCGGCCTGCGGCCTTCAGGCTCCGTGGCAGACATTCTTTACAGGCGTGGTTGTAGTGCTTGCTGTGCTGCTCGATATCCAGCGCAACAAAGCTGCAAATAAAAAATAATTTCAAAGGAGACAACGAAATGAAAAAATTCCTGGCACTGCTTTTAGCGATGATTATGGTATTTGCCATGTTCGCAATTACCGCCTCCGCAGAAGAGACCATGTACATCCCCGTTATGGCAAAGGGCTTCCAGCATCAGTTCTGGCAGGCCGTTGCAAAAGGCTCCGAGGATGCCGCAAAGGAATACGGCGTAGAGATTTATTTCGACGGCCCCGCCTCCGAGACTGAAATTCAGGCTCAGGTCGATATGGTCAAGAAAGAAATGGCAAAGAATCCCAAGGCTCTTGCTCTCGCCGCGCTTGATACCAGCGCTGTCACCGAAATTCTTGAAGAGTGCGCCGAGAAGGGCATCCCCGTCATCGGCTTTGACTCCGGCGTTCCCAACGATACAACCGGCGCGGTCGTCGCCACCGCCTGCACCAACAACGAAAATGCAGCCGCCATTGCAGCCGAGAAGTTCGGCGAACAGGAATCTCTCGTTGAGGCGATGAAGGCCGCCACTCCCGACGCGCCCGTTATTATCGCCTGCATTTCTCAGGACGCCGTTTCCGCTTCCGTCAGCGGCCGTACCACCGGCTTTGTCAACAGAATGAAGGAGATCGCCTCCGAGTACGGCACGGTTGCCGTTGAAGGCCACGAGAAGTGGGCAGCTCCCGCGGACGACGCTTCCATCATCATCCGCGTTGAGATCTCCGCCACCACCGAGGCAACCGCAGTTCAGACCGCTTCCAACACCGTTCTCGGCATGAAAGGTCTGAAGGCCGTGTTCCTCTCCAACGAAGGCGCTGTCACCGGCTTCCTCTCCGCAGTGTCCGACGGTGAAGACCTTGCAGAGGGCGGCAAGTATGAAGACCTCATTGTTGCCGGCTTTGACGCGGGCAAGACCCAGAAGGCTGCTGTCCGCAACGGCTGGTTCCTCGGCTCCGTCACTCAGGATCCGTACCACATCGGCTACTACGCGGTAGAGATGGCTGTCAAGGCCGCAAAGGGCGAGGAAGTCAGCGATGTTGACACCGGCGCTCAGTGGTATGACGCATCCAACATTGACGACGAGATGATCGCGCTTCTCGTTTACGACTGATAATCCGCTTCTTTTTCCATAATTATCTCAAAAAGGGCATCGGGGAAACCCGATGCCCTTGCCTTATCAAAATATCTCAAAATATCCGATCAGTTCTCGCGCTTTTTGCCGAAGAAGAACAGCGCGACGGTGCCGGGACCGGTGTGGGAGCCGATCGTCGTACCGACGTTGTATATCTCGACCTTGCCGTTGAGATTCCGGAAGCGCTCCTCGATAAGATCGGCGACCTGACGCGCATCGTCCATGCAGTCGGACATGGAGATGAAGCATCTGCCGGAGTAGTCAAGTCCGTCGAACGCGTTCTGTTCCATGCGCGCAACGATCTCGCGGATGACCTTTTTCTTTGTGCGTATCTTTTCCCTGGGAATGAGCCTGCCGAGATTGTCCATGTTGAGCAGCGGGCATATCTGGAGCGCGCCGCCGAAGATCGCCGCCGCTTTGGAGATCCTGCCGCCGCGCACATATGTGGAAAGATCCGTCGAGAAGAACCAGTGATGCACGTTGAGCTTGTTGTCCTCTATCCACTGAGCAAGCTCCGCCGCGCTCAGTCCCTCATCGCGCTTTTCCGCCGCGCTGACCATGAGCAGACCGTAGCCGGAGGAGGCGCCGAGAGAGTCGATTATATAAAGTTTTCTGTCGGGGTATCGCTCGTTGAGAATAAGGGCGGCGTTTTTCGCGGAATTGATAGTGCCGGATATGCCGGAGGAAAGGCAGACGTGAACAACATCCAGACCCTGCTCCATGAAGTCGCTGAAAAAGTCAACATATTCGGAGATATTTACCTGAGAGGTGCGAGTGTCCGCGCCCTTTCTTATTTTTGCGTAAAATTCGTCGTAGGGGATGCTTTCGCCGAGATCGTCGATGTATTCCACACCGTCTATCGCAAAGTGGAACGGAACGACCTTGATGCCGCAGCTTTCAAAACGCTCCCTTGAAAGATCGGCGGTAGAGCAGCAGGTCAAAACATAATCAGCCATTTATCTGATTCCTTTCTTAAATACGTTACATGTATATTCTAATATGCCGCATAAGGCAATGCAAGCTACTGACGCGCCGTCCGGTTCTACTCATAAGAAAAGCCCCGTAGAATGTTTTTGATAAAACTCTACGGGGTGAAGCACAAGTCTACTCAGAGTAGACTTGCCGAAATATGTTATGCGTTTCCGGAAAAATCTCAATTTTCACGCTTTTTACCGAAGAAAAAGAGCGCAACTGTGCCGGGACCGGTGTGAGAGCCGATGATCGTTCCTATGTCGGATATCTCTGCCCTGCCGTCTTTGAGATTCGGAAAGCGCTCCTCGACAAGCGCGGCGACCTGACGCGCATCGTCCGGGCAGCCCGCTGCGGAGATAAAGCATCTGCCGGAGTAGTCAAGTCCGCCGTCGGCATTTTCCTCCATCTTCTTTACGATCTCCTCAATGACTTTCTTCTTTGTACGCACCTTCTCACGCGGAATGAGCCTGCCGAGATTGTCCACGTTGAGCAGCGGGCATATCTGGAGCGCACCGCCGAAAACGGCCGCCGTTCTGGATATCCTTCCGCCCTTCACATAGGTGGACAGGTCCGTCGAGAAAAACCAGTGGTGTACCCTGAGACGGTTGCCCTCTATCCACTGCGCAAGCTCCGCCGCGCTCAGACCCTCGTCACGCTTTTCCGCCGCGCTGACCATAAGCAGACCGAAGCCCGCCGAGGCGGCGAGAGAGTCAACTATATAAATATTCCGTTCGGGATACTGCTCCTTCAGAATTTCGGCGGCGTTTTTTGCGGAATTGACGGTTCCGGAAAGACCGGAGGACAGGCATACATGAACTATGTCATATCCTTGCCCGAGAAAACCGCCGAAGTAGTCCACAAATTCGGAAATATTGACCTGGGATGTGCGGGTATCCGCGCCGTTTTTTATTTTGTTGTAAAAAACATCGTAGGGCATGCTCTCGCCAAGATCATCGACATATTCCGTCCCGTCAACGAAAAAGTGGAAGGGGACAAATTTTATGCCGCACTTTTCGATAAGCTCTCTTGAAATATCAATGCTGGAGCAGCAGCTCAAAATATAATCGGCCATGTATGCGTTCCTTTCATGCTTGATGCCGATATTCTATCGCAGACGCAGAGAAAAACGCAAGCATTACCGTATTCCGGAACTCTACTGTTAGTATAATCCCCTCAGGACGACCGCCTGAGGGGATCGCACACGCGTTCTACGCAGAGTAGAAATTTACTTTTTTGTTATGTATTTCCGGAATCTGAGCGGCTTTTTCGTCAGATTGCAGGCAAGAAATACCACAGCAGCCGCCGGAACAAGAATGATGAAGACCTGCCATATATTCTTCTCGGGGAAAATGAAATATATCGCGAGGAAGAACGATACAAGGAACGCCGTGATATAAAATTGCAGGTTTTTCTTAGGATAAAATATGCTGACAAGAATGATATGCACAAGAAGCGACACCGGCAGCGCAAAAACAAAAATGCGCCAGAACAGGATGTCGAATATCCACAGCACCGAAAAAGCCGTGACCGCCGCCGTCCATATCGAGACGATGACAAGCACGATAAGCGTTTTGGCGCTGTATGTCCTGCCGGGGTCGGCGTCCTCCTCATCCTCCTGGACGGGCGCTTCTTCCTCCGGCTCGGCAGGCTGCATCTCCCACTGGTCGTGGGAGGAGAGCAGGTAATCCACCGTAACGTCAAACATGGCGGCAAGCTGCGTGAGGACGAATGCATCCGGTATCGCCTCGCCGCGCTCCCACTTTGAAATGGTCTTGTCCGAATAGTTCAGCCGTGCGCCCAGCTCCGCCTGAGTAAGACCGGCGCCCTGCCGCAGTCTTATAATATTGCTGGCGGAGATGAGCTTCAAATCGTTAAGCTGCATACGCTGATACCTGCCGCTCACGCCGGCGGGACGCACCGCGGCATAATCTGTCGTTCATTGAATATCCTCCGTTTTATCAGTCTGCGGCGTAGAAATCAGTTCTCAGCTCCTGAGCGGTGATCACTCCGCCGTTTACCTCCTGCCCGACGACGCCGGAATAGTAGCTGTCGCCTCTGGGGTCGCTTATCACGATCGCGCCGAGGTATGTACCGTCCGGCAGCGGCTCAAGCGTGATTTCCGAGCCGGAGCCGATGCGTACCCTGTCGCCTGTGAACTCGTAATCGTATCCGTCGGAGAAGCTGTGCGCGGAGTAAATGGGCATTACAGTTTTGCCCGCCGCGACGGTGTCAAGCTGCCGCGTGTTGAGCATCAGAATGGTGTCGTCGCCGGTCTGTATCTTTTTAAGGCCGGAAATACTGAACCGCTCGCTGTCGCGGCTGTACGTGAACATGAGATAGCAGTCCTCTCCCCCGCAGCGCACCTTGCTGCGGTATTCGACCGAGGAGGCGGAGGAGCTGACGATCTCCGTTGACAGCGGCACTCCGTCAAGCGCTATCCACTTCCCGTCAAATTCGTTCACAAGGCTGCCCTCGCCGTCCGCGACGATATATTCGTCGCGCCCGTAATATGTCACGGTTTCAAGCGCTTCGTCATAATACGCAAGCTCAAGCGAACAGCCCTGTATCATGCTCATGAGCTTTTCGTCCACCGGAACGGACCATAAGCCCTCTCCGATAACGGGGTCAATATGCTCTATCCCGCTGAATACGCTGACATCAAGCACCTCCGGCTCACGGCCGGAAAGCTCCGCGGCGTATTCGCTCATCTCCTCGTTGAGGCAGCCTGCGATCTTATAGTAATAAAGGGCGCTTACGTTCTCATCGGGGCATATGTCGTATATAAACTCCATACATCCTATCAGCCCGCCGAGAGTGCTTGTTTCGACGGGGACGAATACGGAAAGCCCCTGCGAATCGGCAAGAGCAGCGCTTTCCCTGTGGTAAAGAACTGCCTCTCTGAGCAGCGTCCGCACTTCCTGCGCCTCGTCCGGATATGTATCGTCGAGCAGATCCATATAGCCGCCGAGATCGACGGCGTTGACGCGGTCGTAAACGTAGCTTCCGTAGCGGGTCGCGCTGCCCGCCTTGCGGCCGATGTCGGCAAGAACGCCAAGGTCGCCTGCGGCGTCCCTCAGCTGCGCCCGGCACAGCTTGCAGTATGCCTCATATGCCAGCGCGGCCTTGTGAACGTCCGTTACGGACATCGTGACCTCCTGATTGCCTATGAGACTGCCGAGGTTCGCGTTGAATGTCATATAGTAGTCGATGTAGGAATCCGCTATCGCACGGCCGACCTGCGCGGCGTTCATCGATGCATCGTCGGTCATTGCACGGAGCCACGCGCCGTAATCCCAGCCGTCGCCCGGCTCAAGCTCCTCGCTGGCGACGAGATATTCCGCAAAGCCGTCAAGACTATGCGCGACCTCGGCGGAGGCCATAAGGCAGGCGTCAAAGCCGATTATGTCGTATGCGGGAGCAGCCGTATCGGGGGCATATACCGCTTCAAAAGCCCCGCGCAGATCTTCGAGAGAAAGACCGGAGGAGAAAATGCTGTCATATCCGAACCCGGCCGCGCCGCTGCCGTGATCCCAGAGAATGAGTATCCTATGGTCGGCGGGATAATTGCCGTCGCAGAAGCGCATGAACTGCGCAAGCGTTTCCGGCGAACAGCTGTCCTGAAGCGGGAGATTCGACACTTCGGAGAAAACGCCGTCCTTATAAAGAAATCTCTGCGTCTTGTTGGGATTGACCATGGAATTTGTCCAATGCGTCGCGCCGCCGGTCTGGATGACGATGGAGATGTTGCTGCTCCACACGTCGGAGGTCATTTCGTATATGTCTGCGGACGCCGCGCCCATGCCGGAGGCAAGCACAACGTCCTCTGTCACATAGGTGCTGGAGGAAGAGAGCGGGACGTTGGGCTTGTAGAGATATTCGGGCATTTCAAGTCCGCTGCGTTCAAGCTCACCGATAAAGGTGTCCAAATAGCCGAGACGCCGTTCCTGCGTGCTTACGCTGTTTTCATAGCTGATGCCGGAGGTCATGGCTCTGGTAAGGTCGGAAAGATCGTTTTCGTCCTGATCCTCAAGGTTGGAACCGACCATGTAAACATATATGCCCCATGTGTCGTCCTTCCCGTAAGGCTCCGACGCGTCTATGCGCGCACTGCCCTGTCCGTCGAGCGGGGACATTTCATATATGGTTTCCTTATCGACGGGTCTGCTTTCAAGCTTTTCAATGTAGCTCATGAGAAGGGAAGCGGCAAGGTCGGAGTCGAGAAACGCCGGAACGCCTATCTGAAGGACAAGAACCGCTATGACAAGCACGGCGAGCAGCTTTTTCAGCCAGAAATTCCATGCCTTTACGAGCAGCGGCGCATCCTTATAGTATTCCCTGCGCACGGCGCGTTTAGCGGCGCGGCGCTGCTTCTTCGCCGCTTTCCAGCGCTGACGGCGGGTGGTCTTTGGCTGCTGCACCTCCGCTCCTGACGCTTCGGGCAAAGGCTCTCTGTCTTCCTTCATTGCACACACCTCCGTGACAAAAATCAAAAAACCTTATTAAAGTAATTTTAATCCATATCCGAACGGCAGTCAAGCGGTTTGTACTTGCCTGACTGCATGATTGCGGCTCTTTGGCAAAAGGGCTGCACTGCACTCCTGATTTCGGAAAACTTGTCCGCCGTCAGGCGGAAATTTTTACACTTTATCT